>CALDTX010000158.1 GCA_937923565.1 uncultured Granulosicoccaceae bacterium
AGCGCAGAAGACAAAAAACTGTTTGCCGAAATTCGCCAATCCGAGCCTACGAAACTCGCCCAATTCAGCGGTCAGTTCGATGATGTTGGCAGGCTTAATGACATGCTGTTTCGATACCGCGCCAGAAACTACCCCGATTCCCTAACGGCCGACGAACAAGCACAATGGTTGGAACACAAGATCGATCGGCTACTAAACCAAGACACACCGTGGCTCAATAAAAACAGTTTTGAACAGGCCATGAACGATGAGCCATGGCAGCCTTCAGAGAGCGAGTTGCGGAAAGATTTAATGCACTATGGTGCGCAAATTATTAACGCACTGAGCCAACCGTCGTAAACAATTAGTTGGTGCGACGACCACCGCCATCCATAAAGTCGGTACCACTAATGAGTGGCCTAACCGTGTTGCTGACGAAAAAAGAGAAGAACAGAAAGAACGCAATAAACTTAGTGTCCATGAAGTGCGGGTAAAACAGAGAAATTGTGGTTAGTACACCAATAGTTGCCAGGAAAAAACTGTACAAAGAATGGATGTAGATGTTCATGATGGAGTTAGTGATATCTTCCCGATATACGCCACTGGCCACGTTGGCCAACATAATGACGATAACAATGGGAACCATCGGCGCTAACAACTCGCGCACACCAATGCCCAGACTGATATAACCCGCTGCAAAAAATACGCTGCTGAACATAACCACCTCGATGGTGGTTCGCGAAAGCGTTGGGAAGCTTATTTGCCGAATGACCCGCTCAAAAAGCGCAGCACCCACTTCCGACAAACTTTGATTAATCTGAACATTCATTCCACGACTCCAAGCGAATTCAGCGCAAACGTTTATAACAACTTGCCTGCTGCCAAATTGTAGAGCGAGAGTTTAACCGCTCCGAGAGGCATAAAATGTAAACACTCGTATACTCAATACATTTATGCCAAAACGGCTAAAAAAGTGTGACGTAGCGCATACTGCAATGTAAGTAAAAAGCACTGTAAAACTTCTGCTACCATTCCTTATATGGGTCAACAACAAATAAAACTGTACCAGGGCTCGGTCAGCGATTGCAGTTACCTAGAAAACAAACAGGCAATCAATATCTACGCGGACCCACACCACCCTCGTCCACGCGAAATCTATAACCAATTGATAATGCGTGGCTTTCGTCGATCCGGCGAATACGTTTATCGCCCCGGTTGCCAACAATGCGATGCTTGTGTGCCAGTGAGAATACGGGTGGCCGATTTTAAACCTCGCCGTACCGACAAACGCAACAAAACGTTAAATGCCGACTTAGACGTTTCCTGTAGAACAGCGCGCTACAGCGATGAACACTTCGATCTCTATAAACGCTACCTAAAACAGCGACATGCTGGCGGTGGTATGGACAACCCCAACCCCGAAGATTTTGAACGCTTCTTATTAAACCCTTGGGGCGAAACGCTTTTTTTAGAAATTCGCACCAATTCGCAGTTGATTGGTGTGGCGGTTACCGATGCGGTGAGTGATGGGCTATCAGCGGTTTACACGTTTTTTGATCCAACATTTGATCGTCGGGCTTTAGGTCGGTTTTGCATTTTGCAGCAAATCGATGTTTGCAAGATGATGTCGTTACCTTATTTGTATCTTGGCTATTGGGTTAACGGCAGTCGTAAAATGCAATATAAAACCGAATATCACCCACAAGAACATTTCAACGGTCACGATTGGAGCGACTACGTCAAACCTTAAGAGGCAGCCTGCCTAATACCTGCAAGATAGAGCTCGTACATTTCGCTGGGGCCCCAATCATCACGAAGTTGCTCAAACAATGCTGTCGCTTTTTCCCAATCCCGCGCTTTGCTCGCCTCCATAGCGATGCGGTGCTGAGTCAGTAATTGCTTTAGTTCGTCACTGGCTGTTTCTTTGGCTTCAATGGGTTGTAGCATCGTTACCGATTTTTTCCGACCTTTTACCTGAACGGTATCCAATTCCCGAAACAAAATATCGGGCAATGCTTCAGCGGTTTTATCTGAAACAATAACCGGCACGTGGTATTTGCGCGTTTGCGCTTCGAGCCTTTGCGCAACATTAACGGTATCGCCAACGACGGTGTAATCCATTCGGTATTCGGAACCCAACGGACCAACATTGGCTAAACCGGTACTGACGCCAACCCCGACCTGTATATGCGGTAATTGCATCGAGTCATAACGAGCATTGAGCTCTGCGATCTCGCGCTGAATATCCATGGCTGCCGACAACGCATCGAAAGCATGTGTTTGCGTTTTCGCCGGAGCACCCCAAACGGCCATAACGCTATCGCCCATAAATTTGTCGAGCGTTCCGCGATGACGTACAACGATTTTACTGACCAACTCAAAAAAGCCATTAAGCCAGGCGGCAACCTGATCAGACTCCAGCTGCTCACTCACCGCACTGAAACCAATAATGTCGCAGAACAGCACACTGACTTCGCGCTCTTCGCCATTCAGCCCCATGCTGCCCGGATCACGTATGTAGGCGTTTGCTAACTCCGGTGGAACGTATTGACTTAACAGGCTTGCAAATCGCTTGCGATCTCTGATTTCAGCGAAAAATTGCAACAACACATATAAGACATACAACACCAAGATGATCAACAACTCAAATTCGATCGGAATGGATGTGTTGCCAACATCTTGTTTGATGTGAATAAACACAACCGCTAACGCAGCCAGTGCGGCCAAAATGGAACCACCCACCAATCGAAACCATGGCAACATTATGGCCAAAACCAACGTAATGGCCTGCGTAGCTAAGAACGCTGAGCTAAACGGTGCAGCAACAAACAGGTTGTAGGCATTACCACCGCGTATTTTTAGTGAGAAAAGTTCGCCTGAATCGCCTTGTCCGCCAGTCCAGTCAAAACTGAAGTACATTCTGAACACACCGAGACCGGTTAGCACTAACAGTAGCAACGCCAGCACGAGCAACAAAGAGAAAGTGACGTTACGTCTGGCCGGATTGTAGAACGGTAGTTTCAAGGTGCTAATTGCTCTGCGGGACACTCGTTATTGCATCATTAGGATGCAAAACGACCTGAAAGGCGAAAGGTTAGCACAGCAAAGCAATGAACTAAAAATAGCGTTGAAACATGGGCAAAACTTGCGCATGTATGGCAGGCGTTGCAGCAGCAAGCACCGAGCTTGTTTCCAATGAAATTGGCGCACCAGCCAAGTCGGTGATGACGCCACCCGCCTCTCTAACGCCAACCGTAAGTGCAGCAATATCCAAAATATTGACGTCCGATTCGATGATTAAGTCGGTTTGACCTGCACAAAGCTGATGATAATGGCAAAAATCACCGTAGCCGCGCACTCGCCGAACGGTTTTAACCACTTCAGCAAGATTCGACCAGGCTTCCGAATTATTGGCCAGCGTGGTCAGATTCCCGGTAGACAAAAATACATCAGACAAGTCGGTGATCTGACGTGTTTGCACAGACTCACCGTTTAAAAATACGCCAGCTCCTTTGCACGCAGTGAGTCGTTGACCGTACGCTTTCGCATTGGACACACCGACACAAAGCTCGCCATTCACTTGCAGCGCAATTTGCGTTGAGTAAAACGGCATATTTCTGATAAAGCTTTTTGTGCCGTCGATCGGATCGACCAGCCATAACAAGGCCTGTGGGGCATCGGTATTGTCGGTATCTGTTCTGCCTGTTTCTTCACCATAGAAGTCGGCCTCAGGGCCCTTCTCTGCCAGCACTGCCTTGATGGCATGTTCGGTGGCAATATCAACCTCCGTAACCGGGCTATCGTCAGATTTAAAACTGACCGACCAATCCCCCGACACCAAGTGTTGTTGTATGGTGTTCTCTGCACTATCCGCCGCTTGATTGGCGATGTCCAAAGCCTGCTTTAGAAATTCTTTATCCATAGCGCTATGGTATACGACCCTGAAACAGAATCGAAGCCGGATTGAAGCTTGTGCGTAAAAACTTTGTTTCTGTCAAGACTGAACTTTTGCCGATTAAGCAGATAAACTAGCGCTCCTTGTGCCAGCGTTAGCTTATGAATAACTTAAACCAACAACAAAAAGCCGCTGTTACTGAAGTCGATTCACCCGTACTGGTTCTTGCTGGTGCCGGATCAGGTAAAACCGGTGTCATCACGCAAAAAATCGCTTATTTGGTCAACAAAAAGCAATACGACCCTCAAAGCATCATCGCAGTAACATTCACCAATAAAGCCGCTAACGAAATGCAAGAGCGTTTAAAAACAATGCTCGATGCAAAAGTTGTTCGAAAGCTGTCCATATCCACGTTTCATCGCCTTGGCCTGAATATGCTGCACAGCGATGGCAATGCCATCGGTTTGAAGAAAGGCTTCACGATCATGGATCAGCATGACTCCTTAAACGCACTGCGCGAAATTATTCGCGAACAAAATTGTGCGCTGGAAGATCGTACGGCGCAAAATTTTATTGCGACCTGGAAAAACAACTTTATTGAAGCCAAAGCCGCGCTTGCCGAATCAGCCGACGATCAATCACGCGTAGCGGCTTTGCTTTATGCCGATTATGAACGGCTGCTGCAAGCTTGTAACTCAGTAGATTTCGATGACCTCATTAGCCTGCCTGTGAAGCTATTGCGCGATCATGAAGAAGTACGCAACAAATGGCGTGGCCGAGCCAGACACATGCTGATCGACGAATACCAGGATACCAATGCAGCCCAGTATGAAATCATTCGATTGCTGGTTGATAAGTTCGGAGTGCTAACCGCCGTTGGCGACGACGATCAGTCAATTTATTCCTGGCGTGGAGCGCGGCCGGAAAACTTACTTAATCTGAAAACCGATTATCCGAATTTAAAAGTGATAAAGCTGGAACAAAACTATCGGTCCAGTCAGCGCATTCTTCGCTGTGCCAATGCAGTAATAAGCCACAACCCGCACGAATTTGAAAAGAAATTATGGAGCGATTTAGGCGTTGGGGATGAACTGCGAATTTCGGTTTGTCGGCATGGTATCGACGAAGCAGAATGGGTTATCGCCGAAATCATGACCCGGCACTTTCAACGCGGTACCAAATTCGGCGACTTCGCCATTCTTTACCGCAGTAATTTTCAGTCTCGGGCATTTGAGCAAGCACTGCGGGAAAAACAAATTCCGTACAGCATCAGCGGTGGCAGCTCGTTCTTTGATAAAGCCGAAATCAAAGACATGATGGCCTACTTGAAACTGTTGGTGAATCCCGATGACGACACCGCCTTTCTACGCTGCATTAACACACCCAGACGTGAAATCGGGCCAACCACGTTATCCAAACTCGGTGAACATGCACGCAAACGTGGTGTCACGCTTTTTGCCGCCTGTCATGACATCGGCCTTGAAACGGTCATTACCGGCCGCGCACTGAACCGCTTACAACGCTTCGCTAACTGGATGACGTTAACCAGCGATAACGCCGAACGCGGCCACACCATGGACGTTATAAGAAGCCTTTTCGACGACATGGATTACAAAGGCTGGCTGGAACGTCAGGCGGATACTCCACAACAAGCAGAACGCGCCATTAAAAACGTTGATGAATTCCAAGGTTGGTTATCACGACTACTGGTAGACGATGAAGGAAACGATGTCAGCCTTAGCGATGCAGTTTCAAGACTCTCATTGCAGGATATGTTATCCCGACAGGACGAACAGTCCACCGACTTGCAAGTGCAACTTATGACGTTTCATGCGGCCAAAGGACTCGAGTTTCCTCATGTGTTTATGGTTGGCATGGAAGAAGAGATCCTACCCCACCGCAATTCACTCGATGAAGGCGCATTACAGGAAGAACGTCGACTTGCCTATGTGGGTATGACCAGAGCCCGACATACGTTAACCTTCACACGTGCCCGTTCACGGCAGAAGTTCGGCGAAGCGATGACTTGCGAGGCCAGCCGTTTTTTGGCAGATTTACCCGAAGACGACGTCGTGGTAATGGGCGAACTGGGCACAGACAACACCGAACAGAGCCGTGATACCGGAAAACAGGCTCTGAAAGGGCTTATGGACTTGCTCGCCGATTAGCGTTTCTGTCAAAACACAGGTTTCACGCACCCTGAGTGCGTAAAATGTTCCGTTTTGTGGGTTGAAAAGGACTCAGCATTGCATATGTTGTATCGATTGCCCATTTAATAATCATTCATTCAATAATCAATTTGTTATGGCAGCTAACGATACAGATTCTGAAATCCTACCTGAAGAAGAACGGCAAACCAGCTTAATTCTTCCCGATCAGAACTTGCCTGATCACCTTTTATTGCTGCCGATCTTTGAGCGGCCTTTTTTTCCAGCCCAAGTGCAACCGTTGGTTATCGACGAAGACCCTTGGCAAGAAACATTTGCCAGTCTGGCCAAAATGAATAATTCGCTGTTGGGATTAAGCTATGCAGGCGATCAGGAAGGCTCCAAAGCCAGCCCGGACGATTTCGCCAAAATTGGCTGTGTGGTTAAGCTGCATAACGTCGTTAGCAGCAACGGTAAAATTCAATTTATAGCGCAAGGGCTGCAACGTTTTAAACTCAAAAAGTGGCTCAGCCAGGAACCGCCTTTTGCTGCAGAAGTGGTTTACCCGCCAGAACGCAGTGGTAAAACACCAGAAATCAAAGCGTATGCAATGGCGCTCATTCAATCCATAAAAGAGCTCATTCCATTAAACCCTTTGTACAACGAAGAACTCAAAAACTTCCTGAATCATTTCAACCTAAACGAACCTTCCCCACTGGCTGACTTTGCGGCTGCAATAACAACCGCATCCGGACCAGATCTGCAAACTATTTTGAACACAGTGCCCTTGCAAAAACGCATGCAAAAAGTGCTCATTATTTTGCAAAAAGAATTGGAAGTAGCACGTCTGCAAAGTGAAATTCGCTCTGAAGTCGAACAAAAAATGACAAAACATCAGCGTGAATTCTTTTTAAGAGAAGAGCTTAAAATTATTCAGCGCGAGTTAGGCCTTGCCAAAGACGATCGCACGTCAGATATCGACGAATTTAAAGAACGCATGGCGAAACGAACACCGCCCGAGCATGTTCAAACGCGCTTCGATGACGAAATTAAAAAAATGATGATTCTGGAAACCGGTTCTCCCGAGTATGGCGTTACCAGAAACTATATTGACTGGTTGAGCTCTGTGCCTTGGGGTCAGTATTCAAACGATAAGCTCAGTTTAAAGAGCGCTCGTACCACCTTAAACCGTGATCACGCCGGCATGAACGATGTGAAAGATCGCATCCTTGAATTCCTTGCTCTCGGTGTTTTCCGGGGCGACATCAGTGGTTCTATTTTATTGTTCGTAGGCCCACCTGGTGTTGGTAAAACATCGATTGGTAAGTCAATTGCTGAAAGCCTTGGCAGAAAATTCTATCGCTTCAGTGTGGGTGGTATGCGCGATGAAGCTGAAATTAAAGGCCATAGAAGAACTTATATTGGCGCTATGCCCGGGAAGTTGGTGCAGGCGCTTAAAGAAGTCGATGTGAGCAACCCAGTTATCATGCTCGATGAAATCGATAAGATGGGAAGCTCCTACCAAGGTGACCCCGCATCAGCCATGTTAGAGGTGCTGGACCCAGAACAAAATAGCGATTTTCTGGATCACTACCTGGATTTGCGTGTTGATCTTTCCAAAGTATTGTTCATTTGTACTGCCAACCAGCTCGATACAATTCCGCGACCATTGCTTGATCGTATGGATACCATACATCTGGGTGGCTATATTGCTGCGGAAAAACTTGATATCGCGCGCAAGCACTTATGGCCTCGGTTGCTCGAACGTAACAAGGTAAAACCTTCTCAGATAAAAATATCCGATTCGGCGCTTGCAGCGCTTATTGAAGGTTACGCACGCGAAGCCGGTGTTAGAAATCTTGAAAAGTTACTTAGTCGCATTATGCGCAAGAGCATTGTGAAACTATTAGGCAAATCAAAAACAGTGAGTGTTAGCGGCCGCAATTTAGCCGAGTTTGTTGGTGAGCCACGCTTTAAAAATGAAAAGCGGCTCAACGGTGTTGGCATTATCACAGGTCTGGCCTGGACTTCTATGGGCGGTGCAACGCTACCGGTAGAAGCCGCTGTTGTGCACACTGGCGACAGAGGGCTGAAAGTAACTGGGCAGCTGGGCAAAGTGATGATTGAGTCAGCTCAAATTGCGCATAGCTATGCCACCCGCAACGCAGCGAAGTATGGTGTTAAAGACGATTTTTTCATGAAGCACAGTTTGCACCTGCATGTGCCTGAGGGTGCAACACCGAAAGATGGACCAAGTGCCGGCATTGCCATTACCAGCGCATTGGTATCACTAGCGCTAAAAAAAGCGATTCCAAAGCACTTTGCTATGACCGGTGAAATAACGCTCACTGGCGAAGTACTACCTGTTGGTGGTATTCGCGAAAAACTGATCGCGGCTCAACGGGTTGGCGTTAAACAAGTGATTTTGCCAAAAACCAACGAAAGCGATGTTAAAGAGCTGCCAAAACACATTCCAGCGGGCTTGAAAATTCACTACGCCAGTCGCTACGACGACGTGTTTAAATTATTGTTTTGACTTGCTGTATTTAATTAAGATCATTAGCTGGCAATTGAACTAATCGATATCACGGCTCCAGGCCAATCGCAAAACAAAGTCTGGAGCCGTGTCGATAACAACATCTTCGGCAAAGCTCAACTCAATTAATCCACCCAAGGCACTATAACGAAACCCCAAGCTGCCCTGCCCGGCAACCCGACCTAACTCCGTTAATTCACTTTTAAAAAACGGTGTGTGCCATTCAATCTGTGCTATCAAAGACAGCTTGCGACTCATTGAATAGTCGATACCAATATTGCCAAAGGCTACCAACGGGCGTTGCTCCGGTGTTTCATCATATTGCGCGGGTAACAACAACCCTGCGCTAACGGCCCAACGTAAATTTGCGCTTGCATGCCGTTTCCACCATGGCGAATGCCAGTCGATAAAATAGTCGGCCTGACTACTGCCGATAAATTCCTGCTCATTCCCCAGTGGCAGCTTTACACCAAAACGCCACAACGCCGAACGGTTATCGCAATGGTTATAACGCAATAAATGCAATTGCATATCGGCATAAGCACTTGAGGGCTCACTGATGCCCTGATCGCCAGTTACCGCATTGCTATAGCTATAAACCAGTTGATCAGTGGGCACCAAGTCACGTTGCGCATCAGGCAGGTTAAATGCACTGTGCCAGCTTTGTATGGCGCTATCGAACTGCCCTTCACTGTGAGATAGCCATTCACCGCTGACATTCAGTTGCCAACACGACGATAGTTTTCGATCGTAGCGCAGCGTAATTTGCGCAGTTTCGCCATCGAGAAATAAACGTTCGACATCTTGATCATTGCCCCCCATAAACACATTGCTGTAATCGACAGAGAGCTGCAGTCGTTGTTTGCTTTTAATGCGTTGTGCTGCGGCAGGTAAACCAAAGCGTTGGGTGAAGGGGTCGAGCGCTCGCTGGGCGATAAAATTTGGACCGTCAGCGTAAGATTTAGCACCATAGGCAAACAGCATGAAGCCTATCACTAACGCAATGGCAGGCAATCGCAGCCAATAGATCATATTGAATTGCTTAAATCGAAAAACCAACTGGGTTAGATATCGGTGCCCAGCAGTTGTTGTGCACGCTTAACACTGCCTTGTACATTGGCGGAAGCGGGGTTCAATTCCAAAACACGTTCAAAAGCTTCCAACGCGGCTTCAGGTTTACCCGATGCTAAAAAAATAAGCCCCAAACCGGACAGCGCGCCGAAATGGCGGGGCTCCAGCACCAACGTTTCACGAATATCAGCAACGGATAACGCATGATTTCCCAATAAGTATTGGATCGTTGCACGTTTGTTCCAAGCTTCGGCAAATTTTGGCGAACTATCCACGAGCTGATTGCACAGTTTAAGTGCAAGTTCTAATCGCCCTTCAGACATAGCCGCAGCTACTTGCAGTATTAACGAATTTGCATTTTGATCTGGGCCATCGAGCCAAAGCTGCCAAATTTTGGATTCCAATTGAGCAGCTTCTTGTGAGCTGTTAGCTTGTTTAAGTTGATCGAACAGCGTATCCAGCTGTGGTGCGAACTGATCAGCTTGACTTGGTTGCAAGCTGAAGGTGAAAGCCATGACAAAGAAAAGAAACCCGGAGAGCATAAAACGGCTCAGGGTTGAGCGAGCCGTTAAGCATGGTTTACTAACTATACTGAGCGCCCTTTTTCGCATGCCCAAGATCTCCTTTAATTCGTCTCAGGGCAACTTAGCAACTAAGGCGCGCTCAGATCAACCCATTTTGTGTTTTTCAGGCTCCATACTAACTACTTACAATGCATTAGCAAAAACTAAAACGCACTACTGAGCCATCGGTTCTGCTGATTTAATCATTTCAACCAGAACATTCGCTTCGCGATAACCCGGAATTTTTACACCGGTATCTAGGTAGATTAATGGCGTACCACGTAAACCAATTTGTTCAGCCATTGCCACATGTTCTTCGATTGGGTTTTCGCAATTTTCTTCTATGATCTCACCGCCCGCTTTAGCAATCGTCATAGCATCTTGCGGATTAGAAGCACACCAAACGCTTTCCAGATCCTGATGGCTTTGCGTTTCCAAACCTGCACGTGGAAACATGAGATAACGTACGCTAATACCGGCTTCAAGCAAAGTATCAAGCTCACTGTGTAAGCGACGGCAATAGCCACAGGATATGTCAGTGAACACAGTGATTGATCGATTGATCGGCTTCTCAGGTGTGTACACGAGCATTTTGTCGTCACCCAATTGTTCAATCATGGCCATGTGTAAACCACCCAATCGCGCGTCGGTTAAATTCTCACGCGTGTCGAGATCGATCATGCTGCCATCGATAAGAAATTGAGCGGTAATATCGACATAATAAATTAGCCCTTCAGTAACTATCTCATACAAGCCGTCGATCGCTGAGGTTGAAACACTCGTTACAGGCATGCCGGGTAATCGCTTAGCCAGGTTATCTTCCACAGTTTGCAGTATCGCGTTATCAGCACTTTCAGTAGCGTGAGAGTCAGCTTGGACAACGGTACTGGTTAGCACCAGCACCGCAAAAAAAGAAATGAATGCCGGGCGAACAAGCTTGGAGCTAATTTGCTGGAGAATAGGAGCATTTTGCATAGGAACGGTCTCGATGATTACATCTGTAAGATAAGTTAGCTTGCACAAAGTTCATAAGTATCACTCAAAAAGCCCAGTTGGGCACAATTTTCGGGTTCCTAGCCTCTAGGGTGATGGGTTTTATGCAAACTTTTCAGGCGCTCTCGCGCTATATGAGTATATATTTGCGTCGTTGATAAATCACTATGTCCTAGCAATAGCTGAACCACACGTAAATCAGCATCATGGTTAACTAAATGCGTGGCGAAAGCATGTCTGAGCGTGTGTGGTGATATCTCAAACTTAATATCGGCCATTTTGCTATAAGCCTTTACTCGATGCCAAAAGCTCTGCCGCGTCATCGCCTGCCCCCGAACCGATAGAAATACGGCATCGCTGCGCCCTTTCAATAAGTTGGCTCGGCCGTATTCAATGTATTTCTGCGTCCAATCTAGCGCAGATTCGCCTAAAGGAACTAAACGTTCTTTGTTACCTTTTCCCCAGACTCTAACCAAACCCTGACGCCGATCCAGCTGATCCATACTGAGCGCAACCAACTCAGATACCCGCAATCCGCAACCATAAACCGTTTCAAGCATAGCTCTGTCGCGCAAACCAATGTCGGTTTTAGTCAAGGGTGCTCGCAGCAACGCCAGTACTTCCGACTCCGTTAATGTAGCCGGCAACGGTCTACCAATGGCAGGGGAATCTATTAATAACGTTGGATTTTCATCCATTAAACGTTCACGCGTTGCAAATGCGTAAAAACGCCGCAATGCCGATAACTTACGCGCTGAACTGCGTGCACTTGCATTTGATTGCATTCGCGTGCCGAGATACGTCATGATATCAGCTCTGGAAACAGCCAACAGTGATGACGATTGCTCGTGTAACCAGCGCGCAAACTGCCTAACGTCGGTACTATAGGCCGACACAGTATGCTGACTAAGACCACGTTCAACCAACAGCATATCTGCAAATTGAAGC
>CALDTX010000159.1 GCA_937923565.1 uncultured Granulosicoccaceae bacterium
GATGTTGATTCAGCGTGTTATGTCGCCAAGCAATCGGGCAGAAACCGTGTGCACATTACACAGGAAAACGATGCCGAAGTTGTTAAGTACCGAAACGACATCGCGGGCATACAAAGTATCCGACAAGCCTTAGCAGAAGAGCGGCTTACGCTGTTCTATCAACCGGTGTATGCGATAAACGAAAACGGTGTAACGATGGAACACTGCGAGATTCTACTGCGTATACGCAGCGAATCTGGAGAATTATTCTCTCCGGCAGAATTTATACCTATTGCTGAAAAGTACAACATCATGACTGAAATAGACCGTTGGGTGTTCTCTCATGTACTAAGCTGGATGAGCGAAACACAACGCGACTATGAAGTACCCAGATTGCTGATTAACCTTTCTGGTTTATCGTTTATCGACGAAGACTTCCTGACCTTTGTTAGTGAGCTTCTGTTGGAAGGTGATGTAGACCCGACTAACATTGCCTTTGAAATTACTGAAACAGCGGCGGTAGACAACCTGGATAAAGCCAATGTGTTTATCGACCGCATGCGCCGACACGGTTCCCGTTTTGCGTTGGACGATTTTGGCTCTGGTTTTTCAACCTTTGCTTACCTGAAAAGCCTGCCGATCGATTACCTGAAAATCGACGGTTCGCTGGTTAAAAACCTGGCTACCGATAACATTGACCGGGAGATGGTAAAAGCGATTAATGAAATTGGCCACACGGTAGGTGCGAAGACGATCGCCGAGTTCGTGGAAGATGATGAAACGTTGCAGTTTTTACGGTCCATTGGTGTCGACTATGCACAAGGTTATGGTTTAGCAAAACCAAGAGCGCTAACGGAGTTGTTAGCTGACCTTGTGCCTAAAGAGCCGTTGAAAAAAGCCGGTTAGTCACAGCTCAACCAATCTTGGCACTATCGGCGTAACCGTTTGCCAACTCTTCTTCGGATGGTTCTCGAACGTCAACAATATTAATTAGAAAATGCAGCACCTGTCCGGCTAACGGATGGTTCATATCGACAACCACTTCGTTTTCACGAATCTCTTTCACTGTCATCATACGTGCTTCTTCTTCCGCGCTATCCGCTGGACCTTTTCCCAACCGCGCTCGTATACGCTGGCCTTCTGCCAGATCTTTAATGCCGGCAAACTGTTCTCGTGGTAGCGCTTGAATTAGCGATTCATCCGGATAGTCGTAACCGTCTTCAGGGTAGATTACTACCTCAACCACTTCCCCGCTTCTGCGGCCAGTAAGCTCTCTTTCAAGACTGGGTAGCAGTGCAGCGGTGTTGTGCATATAAACCATCGCCAATTGACCTTGCGAGCTATCGATTATTTCACCGAAACCATTGCTCAATTGATAATGCATCGTCACAACCACGTTGTCGTCAATGGGCAGCTCACCTAACGGCGGAGGTGATAGTGGCGCATCTGTGTGTTTATCGTTACTCAATGTGCGGCTCTCATTCAGCGTCCTCGCTGTGGTCGTATTGGTCGCCTTCCTCATTACGTTGTTTTGCCAAGCCAGCGACAAATTGCCTCAGCACCTGATCGCCGCAACGTCGAAAGTTTCTGGCTGATTCACTGCGAAACAAGGCATTGGCTTCCGACTCGCTCAAGCTGCTGCCGCCAAGTTTTAGTATTTGATGTAAGTCGCCTGAACGTAATTTGAGTGCAATGCGCAGTTGCTTTAACACTTCATTGTTGTCCATTTCAGGCTCAACGGCTTTTGCGTCGGCGCCACCACTCATTGTTTGCACCTTTGCATCAGGTGCTGGCGCTTGCGCCTTAGCACCACCAGAGCGCTGGGCTTTAGCCGCTTTCGCTTTTTCCCACGGGTTTGCTGACGTGTTTGCCGATGGTGCATTTTGCTGTGGTCCACGGCGATCAAGAATAAGGCCTTTCAAAAAAGCACTCATATGATCAACCGAACACGCCATATAGCCGGGCTCCCCTTCCTTGATTCGCCAGGCCGAACACATAGCGGCATTCGCCACGCTTCCGCCCTCGGTAATGAGTCTGGCTGTTTCAGCATCGTCGCAGCGCAGCGCGTAGCGTAAACGCCGGAGTAAATCATTATTGTTCAAAAAATCACCTGTTGGACACGGGCATAAGAGAGGGTTGATTGTCCCACGTCACAATCCGTCGTGTTAATAAAAGCAAACAGATGTGAATTAGAGCACAAATCTCAGGTATATGAAGACGTGCACCTGTGCCTTTTTGTATTATTACGTTACTGAGAAATCAAATTGAAGCAATTGATCTTTAATGTCTTTCATCTCGTCCATTAGCCCGCTGCTGTTTCTGGGGCTTGTTTTGCCGTCCTTGGTACTCGGCTTTTGGCTTGGTTCTAAAAGAGCGAATAAGAAACGACGTCGCTTGCAGCGAGATATTAACCAAAAAAATCTCGAAGCGCTTGAGCTAAAATCAAGCGTGTCTAAAACCAGTAAATACCTTGCACAAAGTGCACGCAAAGACCGCCTGCTTAAAATGTCTTTGCGAAAATCCAGCACGCTGGAAAAAGCCAACAAAAAACTGATGGCACAACTGGCTAAACAAGAAAAACAGCACTTCATAGAGCAATCTCAGCTCAAGCTGATCAGTACGCAAGCTAACCACCAGGCTCAACAAGCGTTATCGGTTGCCAATCGCGCATCCCGACAAGTGCAGCTACTGGAGTCGATGATCCCTACAACGCAAACCATTCAGGCACCGCCGGCGAAATCCTACGGACAAGCCAATACCGTGCAGGTAAAGGTGGTGGATCAACACCCACCGTCCATTCAAAATGATGCAGTGTCACGGGTTAGTAATAGAGACTCAGCCATGCTAGCCAAACTACGCTCCAGTAACGAAGAGCGCCGATCTCTGTCTGATAACTTACAAGCCATAGATAGCATCAATCCTCAAATTGAACGAAAACTGAACAAAGCCGGCGTTTACCGCGTTGAACAGCTGGCGAACATGCCAGATGCCGAGCTCATCAAGTTGGCAAACACGGTTGGCATTGATCCATCCGACGATTTCAAGGCGAAATGGAAGGGTGTTGCTCAAGAATTGATGCGCCAAAACTAAGTCACGCAAATAAAATCAACAAAAATAGCGGCAACTAGCCCACACGATTTTTGCAAACCCGTTCATAGTGTTATTATCCGCAGCATGCGAAACACTGTGCTACCCATCGATCTAAAAGAAGACGACAATCAAGGCATTTGGCCCTGGGTCATTGCGGCCGTAACCCTTACCCTGCTGGCCGTTTCTTTGCGCTCCGAAGTCAGCCAAATTCCACGATCCATACTTAGCCAGGCTCATACAGTGGTTAACCGCGCCGACGTCGGCAAAATCAATGTAGATGTTGACGGCCGCGATCTCACCGTAAATGGCACTATAAACCCAGGCGCCCCTCGGGATGCTTTTGTTGAATCCTTGGCCCGAATTAACGGTGTTCGTGTCGTTAACGATGACATGCGTGAGTTCGACCCGCGCGCTCAGGCCAAGCTGCAACAGCAGAAATTTCAAAGTTTACTAACCAGCCTCGACCTATCAAAAGTAGCGTTCGAACAAGGCAGTGCCTCGTTAACGCAAGACGGCGAACAAGCACTGAGGCAGCTGGTGCAAGTGCTGCGTGCCTACCCGCAATTCAGAGTCAGAATTAGTGGCCATACCGACAATACAGGTCGCGCAGAAGTTAACCTGCGCATTAGCCGGCAACGCGCAAGAGCCGTGGCCGACTTTCTGGCCACACAACGGGTAAACCCCACGCAACTTATTTCACAAGGCTATGGCGCAACACGCCCTATTGCAGATAACAGTACTGAATCTGGCCGTGCCGCTAACCGCCGAATAGAAATCAGCTATGTCGATTAACATCATCATGACCAGGAGTTCGGCGTGATTTATTTACTGTCCCAAATTGGTATCAGTCTGGCGCTCGCTGCGATATTTGGCGGAACCATTGGTTGGTTATTGCAAAGAGTAAGGTCGACCAAAAAAGTCAGACAACTGCAGCAAAGCCTGATCCGGCAGCAACAACAGGTGAATCAAGCGAACACCGATGTCGCCATGCTAACCGAAGACTTCAACGATCTAAAGCAACGCACCAGCGAAGAAATAGAATCGCTTCAGGCAGACAACCAAAAACTGCCATTGCTGCACCAGAATCTTGAAAAGAGCCAATTGCTGGTTCGACAAATGATGCAAAAGCATGAGGCTCAAGTGCGAGAGCTAACGATCGAAAACGCCAACATGTCGGACAGGCTCAAGCTGGTTAAAGATCGCGAACAAACGCTGAGCAAGCTACAAGCAGAACTGGAAATCGAACGCCGTAGCCACGCCAAGAACCAAGCTAATGTGTCTGCGAACAAAAATAGCGATTTAGCCGCCGACACACAAGCGGAGCTGAACTTAAGTTCAGACGATGCGCAAACCACTGATACAAACGCAGTCGTAACAAACACAGCCGACTCAGACTCCAGCAGTACAGATCTGAGCGACGTAAACACCGCTATTACCAGTGCCAACGACGAACCCAACTCAGATACATCAATACACAAAAAAGATCGCTCATCAGGCAGCAGCAGTTGGGCTTCGAAATCAATTAAATCAGCCGAAGTTTTGGCGGCACAAGATGAGCTGACTCAATTACATGAACAACTCTCACTGGAAAGTACCAACACTGAGAGCTCAGCTGGCAGTATCCTCGCCACCGATCATGCAAGCGCCACAAATAACGGGACCGAACAAGGCGCCAGCAGCAACGACGTAAAACCGGCAGTTAAATCGGATACATCCGTTAAGCAAAAAGCAGCTGCTAAGCCGGTGGAAATCAAACCGATATTTGAGCCGGTGGACCAACACGACGACCTCAAACAAATTTTCGGCATCGGGCCAGTAACCGAGAAAACACTCAATAAACTTGGCCTAACCAGTTATTCGCAATTAGCAGAACTCAAACGCCACGATATTGAAAAAATAGCTGAAGCTTTGCAGATATTTCCGGGCCGCATTGAGCGGGATAACTGGGTGGGAAGTGCTCGCCAACAGTTAGAAGCGGTATTAGAAGACCTTTAACCGGACCCTGGCTCGCTAAACTGCCCGATTAGCTCAGGGCTAGGTCGGCGAGCACCCTCCGCATGCACACGATATGGCGCAAGGATTGCAATATCACTAGCATTCGCTCTACTGCTCAGGCACCCACTTTTTGAACATTTTTTACCGCGCCATAGGCCTTTCGGGCTCATCCATTGTGTTGTTGTTGGCGTTGGCAGTGCTGACCTATACGCCTGTGTTACAAGCTGCGGTTGAGTTTGACAGTTGCACTATCGGCAATGACGCCGCTTCTATGGAAGCACTGTGCGCGTCAATTGAAGTGCCAATCGATAGAGAAAACCCGTCGTCCGCTACGATCAATCTGCACATCGCCAAGATCAGTGCCAGTAACAGCAATGCGAAACTCGACCCAATCACTTTGCTTGCAGGTGGGCCTGGTCAGGCAGCTACCGAATCCTACCCGGCACTGGCGTTTGCGTTTCGGCATGTCCACCGCGATCGGGATATATTTCTGATTGATCAGCGCGGCACCGGACTTTCGGAACAACTTAACTGTGAGCATAGTACTGAAGAAAAAAATCTTGAATTCAATGCTGTGAGAATTGAAAAAGTCTCTCAGCAATGCCTGGATGCTCTTGATGTAGACCCTCGTTTTTTTACAACCAGCGTTGCCGTACAAGATCTTGACGCTGTGCGCGAACTACTCGGCATAGAGCAATGGAATTTATACGGTATTTCGTATGGCACCCGCGTTGCCTTACATTACTTACGACGCTTTCCGCAACGGGTGCGCACCATGACTCTAGATGCCGTCGTGCCACCAGACATTTCACTTGGACCGGAAATCGCCTTAACCGCACAAGGCGCTCTGGAACAACTGTTTACACGTTGTGAGTTGGATGACGGATGCAATGAAGCGTTTCCCTCTTTAGCCCAAAAGACAAAGGCCTTGCTTGAGAAGCTCACGTCGGCGCCTGTTCAAGTGCAGTACGAAAATGTCACCACCGGCCAACTGCAGCAAATGCTGTTTGACGCAAAACATTTGGCTGTAACACTTCGCTTGATGTCGTACAGTGCTTACGGCAACGCCATTTTGCCTTCAATGCTTTTTGATGCCTATGAAAATAACAACCTGGCACCGTTAGCACGGCAAGCTAACATTCAATCAGCGAATTTGGACAATTCGTTGTCTGCTGGCATGCACAACGCGGTTATCTGTACTGAAGATGCGCCGTACATTGAAGACATAACAGACAGAACCCCTTATGAAAACAGCTACCTCGGTACCGACTTAATAGACGGTTTAGCCGCTAACTGTAAACCTTGGCCAGTGGGTGTTATTGATGAAGACTTCAAGACACCGGTTGTTTCCGATGTACCAACGTTGATTATGTCGGGTACCGCAGACCCGATTACCCCACCCGAATTTGGCGAAAGCGTGGCTAAGCATTTAAATAATTCACTACATATCGTTAACGAACATCAAGCTCATATGCAAATTGCTACCGGTTGCATCGCCTCTATATTTGCAGAGTTTGTTTCGCTAGCATCCGTCGACAATCTAAGAACAGAGTGTTTAGAACGTATTCGAGCACCCGCCTTTTTCGTCGATGCTAACGGACCACTGCCGTGATTATCGCAAACGCATTAAGAAAAACGTTCGACAAACCCGGTGCTCGTAAAGGAGAGCAAGTAGTAGCCGTTGATAACGTCAGCTTTACCGCAGAAGACGGCAAGATCACCGGTTTGCTTGGACCCAATGGTGCGGGTAAGTCAACCACTTTACGAATGCTTGCAACGCTGATTCAAGCCGATGCAGGTTCCGCTCAAATAGATGGTTTTGATACACAAAAAGACGTACTGGCGGTACGTCGACAATTGGGTTTTATGCCGCACAATGCCGGTATTTACCCGCGTTTAACGGCGCGGGAAAACATTGTTTATTACGCACGTTTATGCGGTCTAACAAAGACTCAAACAGAACAACGCGTTGCCGAACTCATTGAACAGCTGGCAATGCAAGATTTCGCCGACCGCCGAGCCACCGGATTCTCGCAAGGTCAGAAAACCAAAGTAGCGTTGGGCCGAGCACTGGTTCACCGACCGCAAACCTTAATGCTGGATGAGCCAACCAACGGTTTGGATGTGATGGCAACACGTGGTTTAAGAGACATTATTCGAAACCTTGCTCAACAAGGCCATTGTATTGTTTTCTCCAGCCATATCATGCAAGAGGTCGCCGCTTTGTGCGATCACATTGCCATCATTTCCGATGGCACTATTGCGATTGCTGATAGTCTGGAGGGTATACGACGGACCACCGGTGAGCATGACCTAGAAGACGCTTTTGTAAAAGCGATTGGTGAGCAAGTATGAAAGCACTCACCGTCATGTTCAAAGAGATTATCGATAATCTCCGTGATCGGCAAACCGTGTTTTATGCCTTGCTTTTCGGGCCTGTCCTGCTACCACTGGTGCTTGGTGGCTCTATTGTTGGTTCGCTTAAACAGCTCACTATCGACTTCGACCAAATCACCGAACTGGCCGTTGTCAACGCAGAAGATGCGCCTAACTTAATGAGCTTTTTGTACAGCAACAACATTGACATTGTTAAAGCGCCCGAAGATGTTGAACGCGCTGTTAGACGCACAGAGGTTGCTATGGCATTAAAAATCATGCCTGACTTTGCGCAAAGCCTTCGCACAGGCAAACCCGCCTCGCTAACATTGTATGTCAACGAAGCCGATAAAAATTCGGGTAAACAAGCTCGTAAAATCAGAGCACTACTATCAGGCTATGAACGAACGCTAAACAATTTAAGAATGCAGCATCGGGGTATCGATTCGGCTGTGTTTAACAGCTTAAACATCGTACAACAAGATGTGTCACAAGATGGTGCAGGAGGTCAAATGCTGGCATCAATACTGCCCTTTTTACTCATTGTTTCAATGGTGATGGGTGGCTTTTATTTAGCTATTGATACAACCGCAGGCGAACGCGAACGCAGTTCACTCGAACCGCTACTAAGCTTACCGTTAATGCGCTATCAAATTGTATTAGGAAAATTCGGTGCAACGTTATGCTTCGTTACATTGTCCGCGAGTTTGACAGCTCTGAGCGTTTACTTATTGTTTCGCTTTTTCCCGCTTGAGCTAGTTGGCGGTAACCTGCGCTTCGACGGACCCACCATTTTTAAAGCCTTCGTGCTGGCATCGCCACTGCTGCTGTTTATATCGGCCGTGCTTATTACGGTATCTGCGTTTACACGAAGCACCAAGGAGGCGCAAACCTATCTGGGTGTTTTGATGGTCATTCCGATGGTACCGTTTTTCATCTTGCAGTTTATGTCGCTGCGCTC
>CALDTX010000160.1 GCA_937923565.1 uncultured Granulosicoccaceae bacterium
CGTGCCTGTACTTCACCAACGATACCGAACTCACCGCCAGAGTTACCAGTGATAATCAATGGGCCATGCTTTTCAGTTGGCACAATAAGGGGAGCCGCCGTGTAAGAGTAACCGGCTTCATAGTCGCCGATTTTCTTACGCCAAACGACGTTTCCGGATTTTGCATCTAGAGCAACAATCTTGGCATCAAGCGTTCCAAAGAATACTTTGTCGCCGAGAATGGCTGCACCACGGTTTACAACATCGCAGCAAGGCAGAATGCCTTCTGGTAAGCGTGCATCGTATTGCCAAATTTCTTCGCCCGTAGCTACGTCAATTGCCCACATGCGGCTGTAGGAGCCAGTGACATACATAACGCCATCTTTGATGAGTGGCTGAGATTCCTGACCACGTTGCTTTTCGCCACCAAACGAAAATGACCAAACAGGAAACAGGTTCTTAACGTTTGATTTGTTAATGGTACTCAGTGGGCTGTAGCGTTGCGCCCGCGGACCTAAACCGTAAGAGACGATGTCACCCGTACTGGCTTGGTCACCGACGATTTCGTCGATGCCAACATCGGCAACAGCGGTGTTACTCGCTAGTCCGGCAGCCAAGGTGATTGAACCGGCTAGTGCCAGTAAGGAAGTTTTACGCATAGTTTTTATTCCTCCAAATTTACCTTCTAATTGAGTTACGCCATTATGAATAACGGCGTAACCACACATTTGTTACAAGCAAACTTCTTACATACTACATTTATAACACTCTTCCGATGTTAATCGAATAGCCTTTTAATGTCGTGTTATTGATTGACATCGACTAACGGAAACAGACTTTCTTCCAAGGCTGGGTATAAATGCACAACAGAGCGTTCAAACTCGGTTCTGACCACCGATAACGTATCAAAACGTTTCGGTATGGGCAAAGCCATAGCCTCGTTCATGGTGTAGCCAAATGAAACCGCTTCGTTAAGCGTGCCATTTAGCCAACTTAAGTAATCACTCGTTTGCTCCAAAGACTCGCCGGTTTCATCTCTTAGCCCATGACCCGGCAAGATGAGTGAACGATCGGTAGCGGCTAGCGTATCTATGGCTTGTTGCCAGGTGTTGATATCAGCATGAGGCGTTGTAGGCGCTCGAAATAAAAATGCTAGATCACCACTAAAAAGTACACCGGTTTCGTCATCTCGAATAACAAAATCAGCACTGGTATGACCAGCAAGATAGAAAAGTGAAAACTGTCTGCCACCAACCTCTTCTTTCGCATCAGACAACGCCAACCCCGGAGCGACTACTTTGGTGCCTCGCATCCAATCGCCAACCAGACGGTACATGTTGTCGGCAAACGCATTTCCTTCTACATTGATGTTCTCTATCACTTTTTCCGGAGCTGCAATTATGCCGGGATCAAATACCTGATTGCCCAAAAAGTGATCCGGGTGATGATGCGTGTTGTACACCCGTAAAATCGGCTTACCCGGTGCTGTATTTTCGATTAAAGACAGTAGCGCTTCACCGTAACGACGCGACGGCCCGCTATCGATCACTACAATGCCATCTGGCACTTCTATGAAGGCTACATTCACTATGTTGCCACCGTTGCCCATGTTGAAATATTCAGTAGCACCGTGAACAGCCCAGGTTTTAGAGGCTATTTCAGTAGCCATCAACTGATAATCGAGCAACCGTGCATGGCTTACACTGCCAGTACAACAAGCACAACCGGCTGCCATTATTTGAATAAAACGACGCCTGTTGATACCGGTATGTGAGTGAGTCATTGTTTATATAACTTAGCGATAAAGCCAACGCCCCTACTGAGCACTAACAGCTGGTACGGGAAGCCCAAAATCAAACTCATTACCTTCGGTATCACGAGCACTAACATGCAGTGTTTGCGCAGCCCCGGAAACATTCGGTTTTAAAGTAAAGGTTGGGTTCTCACTCACCGGCTCGTAGATATCCAATTCCGCGATACTTTGCCCTGCATCGTTTTTAATATTCATCGTGTTCAGGTAAAAGGCAGGAATACCAGCCGCTAAACCTGTGTCCATGGGATGCCGCATACGCAAAGTCATACGAGCTTCACCTAACGGGCTGCGTCGCGCTATTGCGCGCGTTTCACCTAAATACTTCATCCAATTGGATTCGCCATGGGCCATCGCCGGAGCAGTACAACCACCACCCGCTGCATCAACATAGGCACCGCCGATATGCCAAACACCATCTCTGGTGCGAACCCCCACATGTATAGGGGTTGATTGCTGTAATTTGACTCGAAACCCGATGAAGGCATGAGCATTGTCGGGACGTACAGTAAGAATATGCGGTATCGGGTTTAAATCGGCTACAGCAACAATTTCTTCGACATTCTCTAGCGCCGTAGCATCAACGGTGACAGGCACATGGAATTGGTTCTCTGCATATTGAGGTGCACTAACAACAACCCGATCGTCGAATATAACTTGATCGCCTGGAAAAAAACGCTGCACCATGCTTTTCCACATAACCGAATTGAACGGGTCGGCTGGAATCTCAGAAGCGTAAGCTTGCGTAATTAACGCGTTAGAGAAAAGTACGGCCACTAACGTTATCAGTTTAATAGTTCGTCGATTTGCCATAGCGTGCTCCTGAGGTACTACAAATTTGGCTGATGAAAGCTAACGCCGTACTTGGCACAAATTTCGGCCAGTTCACCTGAATCAATTAAAGACGTCAGTACATCGCCCAGTGCATAGCCTAAGTCTCGGCTGTCGAATTTCACTGCAATGCCAATAGGCCAACCGCCTTTCGCGATGCCAGGCATAGGAGGCTGAACAATGTGGGAGTCCCGGTTCTCGGCTTGCCTTGCGAGCCATTCAACTTGTGCACGCGAAGCCATCAGCGCTGGCACGGTGCCATCTAGGTAATGCCCGGCAGCGATATCAAACGTTCTGCCTCTTACAACATTGGTTCTTAGCTTGCCGCCGAAAGCAGCTGATAGAAAAAAATCACTAATAGTGTCGAGTTCGGCTGCAATTTTGTGTGTAGAGAAATAACCAAAAGTGGCAACCGACGGCAAAATGGCCTTATCGGCAACCACCGCCATTTCTTCCTGAAAATACGGCGCGGTTATCACCGCTAGATCGTTTCTTGCGTTAAGTTCTTTATCGACCGGCACGTGCAGCATAACGTCAGCGGCTTTGCGGTGAATAAGATCGCCTTTCCATATGTTGACGCGCAAATCATCGTCAACATTTTCATCCGCCCCGCGAATCAGCAACCGAACATCAACTCCTAATTCGCGACCAAAAGCTTCGGCAATATCTACATCTATACCTTTAGCAACACCATTGTCTTCCCAAGAGTACGGCGCGTAATCGCTATAAACGAAAACACTGATAAAACCACTTTCAATAACGTCATCCAATGGCCTTGCATGGGAAAAGTTTGCCGTGAGGCTAGCTGCGACCAAGGCAGCAACACAAAAAACTTTATTTACCGTTAAAGACAACATCTGTAGTAACCGGTTAATTATTCGCGTGGTCTAGTTTCAGTGTATGAGCGGATTGCCCACATCGCCTCCTGACTCAGAATAAGATCGAAAGGAGGCATTTTATAAGCCCCGTTTTGACTGTAACCTTTGCGAACACGCTCGATGTACCATTCGTCTCCGAATTCTCCATCTTCAAGCATGCGTAAGTCGGGTGCTATTCCACCAGAAATAGCTTCCAAGCCATGACAACGCGCACAATTTTGATTGTAGCCAGACGCACCAATTTCCTGAGCTAACTTATACTGTTCGCCGCCTGCCAAACGATAAGGGTTTTCTGAAGCAAACTCTTCGGGTAGTGTTTGCAGACCTTCGGTATCAACGCCCTGAGGTTGTACATCGCCATGTGAAAAAACATTGCCAACCCAAGCAAATTGAAGCATCGCTAAAGCGGCTGAGAATACCAGTAACAGTTTGATTCGCATGAAATTGAACGATCCAATTATTGAAAGCTTAACAACAACTAGTTATACCAGATCACCCTGTACTAGACCATAGAGAATTCAGCCCCATTTGGCTGCATTGGTCAGAGACCCACGAAAACCTTTAAGGGTGTTGGGAAAAATTGTCGCATTTTCAAACCCAACTTGAACCCTACCCAGCATTTGGTGCACCATTGACCGTTGAAGCTAGGAATCGAACGCCGCAGCATGAAATTTATTATTTCCGCGATACTTGTGCTTTACTGGCTAAGCCAAACGCTACACGCCAATGAAATTGACGGTGTAGATCCAAGCACCGGCTATCGTATGGATCGCTACCGCGCGCCTGTGCCCGATAACATTCCCGGAGGCACTACCGTTAATACGGCGTTTGTTTTTTCACAGAAAAAAGCAAACTCAGCAATTCTGATCGATGTTTTTCCACCCAAAGGCATGGGAGCCGATCCACTCAACGGTAACTGGATAATCAGTGAAGCTCATCCAACTATTGCCGGTAGCACTTGGCTACCTGAAGTAGGCCGAGGTTATGTTGAGGCGGAACATAAAGATTACTTCGAACGCAATCTGCAGGCACTCACACGCGGCGACAAGTCGACAGCGCTCATATTTTTTTGTACCGCCGATTGCTGGCAAAGTTGGAATGCTGCCAAACGTGCCATCAGCTGGGGGTACACAAATGTAAATTGGTATCCAAATGGTACAGATGGCTGGGTGGAGCAGGGTCATAAACTCACAACGGTAGAGCCTGTAAATTTTCTGGCAACCGTCGAAACGAGCAAAAACACCTTTCCCGATAAAGCTACGATTTATCTCGTTAATCAAGCTAACGAAGAACTGACTATTGGCACCATTGAGTTTACTAACCAAACCACTACTGGCGCCGCTTATAAGATTGATATCGGTGGCAGCGCTTTCAATGACCATTTTTTATCGATGCGACCTTTCAAATGTATTGAGGGTCCAAAAGACTGGTTTTGCTATTTAACCTACCCTTACCCATTAAAGCAGGTGGTAACAAGCAACGATTTATCCGACTTAGAATACAACCTGTTGTTTATTGTGAAGTCGCCGTCTGAGTTCGGTATTGATGCATGGAACGGGGTATATTACCAACTGACGTTACAAGCCGATGGATCCATAAAAGGGATGCTGCTACAAGGGGATTTAAACGTGCTTCAAAATCCTCCTGAGCCGTATGCAAAACCCATAAACTTAAACGAATTTATCGACGACGAAGCTGCCAAGCAGCGCTTTCCAACATTGGTTATACGCAAATGACGGCTGAATTAAATACAGAATCACCTGCAACACCAATGCATGAACAAACGCTGATACAGCAGGTTGCTGATAATTTATCTCAGCAGCTCATCGGCCATGAAAAATTAATTAACCGACTGCTCATCAGCCTGTTGGCCGGGGGCCATCTACTGATTGAAGGGCCACCGGGCTTAGCAAAAACACGCGCCATAAATCGATTTGCGCAACTGATCGATGCACAATTTGTTCGCATTCAATCAACGCCCGATTTATTACCGGCTGACATCACTGGCACCGATATTTTCAAACAAAATACAGGGGAATTCCAGTTTTTGGAAGGCCCCTTGTTTAACAACATTGTTTTAGTGGATGAAGTGAACAGAGCGCCACCTAAAGTACAAAGTGCTTTGTTAGAAGCCATGGGTGAAGGACAAATCAGCTCGGGTGGTATCACCAGAAATTTAAAGCGGCCGTTCATGGTTGCAGCTACGCAAAACCCTATCGAGCACGAAGGCACCTACCCGTTACCAGAGGCTCAATTGGATCGCTTTATGTTTTTCGTTGAAGTTACTATGCCTAATGCAGATAACGAACGAAAAATTCTTGATACCGTATTAAGCGAAATGAGCACATCACTACAACAACAAGCCCTGTTGCAATTAAACGATATTATCGAGGCGCAAAAACAAGTAAGCGATGTACACATCAGCGACGCCGTTAGGGACTACATCGTTAGGCTAGTAGCCGCTACCCGCGGTGAAGGCTTGGCAGCAAAAGTTGCCGAGTCCATTACGATGCCAGCCAGCCCGCGAGCCTCTATATTTCTCGCCAAAGCATCGCAGGCACAAGCCTATATAAACGGCCGTAATTATGTTTCGCCAGAGGACGCAGAGCTACTGGCCTGCGATGTTATATCCGGTCGTATTGGCCTTTCGTATCAAGCCAGGGCCGAAGGTGTGAATGCCCGATCAGTTATCGATGCGATTGTACAGGCCACGCCAAAAATCTAAGTAATGGCCTTTTTTAAGCCTAAGCAGCATGCACCTTCGAGCACTCAAGCTGCCGTAACCTTATCGAATGGTACTTCACTACCCTTGGCTCAGTTGTTAAATGCGCGGTTCAGCCATAGCCCACAACACCAACGCAGCAATAGCGTACTTGGCCCTTGGTTAGGACCTTTTCGTAGTCAACGTCGTGGTCACGGACTAGACTTCGACGATATGCGACCTTACCAGCATGGTGACGATGTGCGACACATCGACTGGAAAGCGACGGCTCGACATAACGATGTTTACACCCGCATGTACAAAGAAGAAAAAGAGCATGTTGTCACGCTGGCGGTAGATTTCACCAGTAGTATGTTTACAGGGTCTGAACAACTTAAATCTGTTAATGCTGGATTGCTGGCAGCTAAATTAGCCTGGCATATCAGTAATGCCGGTGCACGTTGCGGAATACATATTCAATCAGATGACAATGCCGTGCAATTGCCGGCGGCCAATGCCGAGCAGTCTGTAATCGCGATATGCGCTGCCTTGCAAAAACAATTCGAACAGGCACAACACGCCAGAAAAGCCGCCAGTATTGACTTTAACAGCAAGGCTGTTGAGGCTCAAATCAGTCAGATCGATCGTATGATAAACGGCGGTAGAACACTGGGGGTGATCATTCTAATAGGTGGAATAGACAACTTTAACGCAACTCTAAAACTAAAGCTGTCTCAACTATCCAAAGCGCGAAGTATGGCTGTTCTTTACATTAGCGACCCAATCGAATTAACAGCGGTACCCGTTGGCAGATACCGCTATCGCACTGAAAAAGGTGTAGCCAGCATTCATATAGGAAAATCACAACAGCAACTCATCCAAGAAAACCTGCAACAACAGCAAAACGCATTAGATGATTTTTTTGGTCATCAAAATATGCTGCTCATTAGAAACACAGCATCGGAGATAGCCTTGCTGAACACATTGGCCTACCACGGATTGATACCCTAATGCGATGTGCACATTACTGTTACTCACCGACTACCGGATACTTGGCCGCTGCGGTATCAAACAATGGATAACAAAAGTACTTTGCTACTCAGCTTGCGCGATGTTCACTTGCCACCAGCACCACCGAGCGCCTCCGTAACGGTGTTGCTTGCAAGCTTAGCGGTTAGCATTTTGGGTATCGCCATTCTCGCGTGGCTTTGGTACGCAAAGAAACGAGCCACAATTAAGGAAGTACATGTGGCTCTAACACAAGCCTGTAAAGACAAACCAAACGCACATAAAAATTTAGCGACTGTGCTTCGTCAAATAATGCATCGCGCAACCGGGGATCAAATAAATACATTGCAGAACATTCCATGGTTAGAAAAATTAGATGAGCATTTTTCTACGCACTATTTTACCAAAGGTAATGGACAGGTATTTGGCTCAACGCTATACCAACAAACTGCCTGCACTATCGGCGTAAACTCGGAACAGCTAGCTAAAGAACTAAAGCAGTTAATCAAGCCCAAGCATTTGAATCCTCATGTTTGAGAATTTGGCGCTAACTTGGCCATTAACCTTATTGGCGATTCCGCTACCTTTACTGCTATTGCTCAAAATTAGAAATAGGCACGAACGCAACAAGCAAACTGCAATTGCCATTCCGCTACGCCTTACTACAGCCTTCACTCAAATCACACAGGAACAATCTGCTGTACCCGATAATTTAAGAAAACTATTACCTTGGTTTTGCTGGGTGCTGCTACTTTTGGCGATAGCCCAACCAAGCTTACAAACTCAATCGATTATTCAACCTGCAACGGGTCGCGCTATCGCTCTTAGTGTGGACTTATCAGCAAGTATGGAAAGAGACGATTTTGAATTGAACAACGAAGTGAGTACAAGGCTAGCGGTGGTTAAGAAAGTAGCTGGTGAATTTATTGAAAGACGCCAAGGCGACAGAATGGCGTTAATCTTATTTGGTGATGAAGCTTTTATCGCTTCACCACTCACATTCGATGTTTTAGCCATTAAGAGCCATTTGAACAGCGCCGGTATCGGTATGGCCGGTAAATCCACAGCTATTGGTGATGCCTTAGGACTATCAATACAAGCACTCAGAAATGATCCAGCAAAAGAAAAAGCCATTATATTACTCTCCGATGGTACGAACAATGCCGGCTCTGTGGAACCTGAAAGCGCCGCTGAACTAGCAAACAGTTTATCTATCACTATTCATACGATCGCACTTGGCAGCGATCAAGAAGGCTCAGGCTTCAAAACAGCACCCGCCGCAGACTTAGACGAAAAAACATTAAAAGCAATAGCTTCGGCCGCTAATGGCACATTTTTTAGAGCAAAAACCAGTGATGACTTAACCGCTATTTACGAAAAAATAGAAACCTTGAGCCTGGCACAAACCGATTCGCCACCCATCGTATTAAAAAAAGATATCCGTAATTATTTACTGGCAGTTTTGTTGTTATTGCTGCTTATCTGGGCGTGGCTGGAAAAGGCTCATCGACTATGATCTTTATTCATCCATGGTTTATCTTGGCAGCATTGGCTATTGCAGTATGGGCTGTATTCAGCGCAACCAGTCATTCCGAAGATGGTTGGCGCAAAGTGATAGCCAAACCAGTATTGCTATTTCTAGACGCCAAGAGAGATCTTGGCCGTCGTTTTCCATTATTACTAATTATCGCGGCATTAATTGCACTGGCAATGAGTTCACCCGCACTACAGAAAAACGATCAAAATACGTTACAGCATTCCAACGGTTGGATAGTGGTTGCCGATGTTTCACGCTCTACAACAGCTGATGATGTGGCACCAAACCGCCTAGCTGCTATACGCGATACGCTGATAAAACTTGCAGACAAATCTCAAGCGAAGCCAATCGCACTCATTATCTATGCCGGAGACGCTTTTATTGCCGTGCCACCTGCTTTCGACAAATCACTGTTTAAATCTCACAGCGCTCTTCTGGAGTATGGCGTTGTGCCTATTGATGGGTCGAATTTGGCGCGTGCATTATCTTTGGCGGCTAGCGTCATCACCGATAGCGGCTTTCTCAGTGCGCGTGTGCTTTTATTAAGCGACTCTGGCGGTATGAACTCTAGCAGTGAAGCGGCAGCCAGATTCTTAGCTGCACAAGGCCATCGACTCGATGTTCTGTTGTTCGGATCCAGCAATTCAACCTCAGACACGCAATCTAACCTTAGCGTTAACGTCAACCAAGCTAAATCGATAGCCGATGCCGGTGGCGGCGGATTAATTCGAGCTAATAGCTTGGGCGCTATCGCTTTGGATAAGCTCGATCTCAATCAAGCGCAACACGCTACCCAAAATGCAAACATTACTGCATTGCACTGGCAAAACCAATCACACTGGTTGCTTATATTCGGTGTTGGGCCACTTCTGCTCTGGGCATTTTGGCGGGCGTGGACATGAGCGTTTTGTTTAACACTTGCAAGTTAAACAAGCGTCGTTTTCGCTGTATTTGGCAAGTGGTATTACACAGCAGCCTGCTAACAATAACATTAGTCAGTCATGCGAAAGCGAATGACAACCTCCTGGCGCATCAACTATTTGAAGAAGGCCACTACGCAAAAGCGGCTGAAATATTCACCGACCCTGCATGGAAAGGCGTAGCGCTTTACAAATCGGCACAGTGGTGGCGAGCTGCCGAAGCCTTTGTTCGAGCAGACGATGCCGATTCTTATTTTAACCTAGGCAATTGCTACGTACAGATGGGCTACTATGCTTTAGCCTTGGAAGCGTATCAAGCCTCTATCGCACAACGCGCAGACAACCCGGATGCCATTTACAACGCTGACCTAATGCGTCAACTATTGGCACAAAATGATGACATCAAATCTAAAGAGGCATCTCTGGATACCCAGAAAGAAGCCATCGACCAACTAGAGTCAAACAGCGAGCAAGAACCCAGCGGAAGCGGCTCAGGCGAACAGCAAAACAATAGTTCTGATACCAAACCGGGTAACAGCGACGAAAACACATCAGCATCCAAACCCGCCAGCGATGAATCTCAATCGGGCGAAGGAGGCAACGCTGCCGAAGAAACAACCGAAGAAAAAAAAGGTGACGCCGGTGCAGGCGATGTTAAGGGTGCTGCTGATCTTCAACAAGCAGAGAATCGTGCATCAGGTGGCTCGGAGAGTGACCAAGAAGCAAACTTGTCGCAATCTGCAGGACTCCGAAACGAGTTAGAAAAAAACCAAGCCACCACACAGTGGCTCAATCAGATAAACCACAACCCCTATCGGTTTCTACAAAGCCGAATTGAAATAGAAATAAAACGGCGCGAAAGTTTAGGACAACGGGCACCAGATGGTGGAAGCCAATGGTGAGGCA
>CALDTX010000161.1 GCA_937923565.1 uncultured Granulosicoccaceae bacterium
TCTTTGCTGCGTTAGCACACGCAGCCCACGTTTAGAAATGCCCCGCAACGAAAACAGCTCGCTTTCCCCGCTCAGAACCTTCTCAAAAGAAACAAAATAGTCTGTTTGAAATTCGCGACGCTCGCTGTCACAGCATCAGTAATCTGTGAAGTTCGTCATCGTGCCGTCCATTTAGAAAATATTTTGCATGGGCATGCAAAAAAGATAACTTTTCGATTGATTTTGTTGATACATAAGGGTTATCATTTTGAATACGGATGCAAAATACATATTTGGCGGACAGAATGCGAACTAACAATGGCTGAAATCGAACTACGCGATCTGTGCAAGCAATGGGACGATTTCATTGGCGTCGACAACGTTAACCTAACGATTGCCGATCGAGAATTCCTGGTGTTGTTAGGGCCATCAGGCTGTGGAAAAACAACCACCATGCGCATGATCGCAGGCTTAGAGGATGTCACTTCGGGTGAAATACGCGTGGATGGCAAGCTCATCAATACGCTGGAACCCAAAGACCGCGATGTTGCGATGGTGTTTCAGTCTTATGCGCTTTATCCGAACATGAATGTTTACGAAAACATTCGCTTCCCGTTAAAAGTACGCAAAATCGACCCGGCTACGCACAACGAACGAGTTATGCGAGCCTCTGGTATGGTTGAGCTCGACGAATTTCTGCACCGCAAACCGGCAGAACTCTCCGGTGGTCAACGACAACGCGTAGCACTGGCACGGGCTGTTGTGCGTGAACCAAATGCCTTCTTAATGGATGAGCCATTATCCAACCTGGACGCCAAGTTGCGCGTATCAACCAGAGCTCAAATTAAAAACCTGTGCCATGAATTGGCGGTTACCACCATTTACGTTACACACGATCAAATTGAAGCCATGACGTTGGCCGATCGGGTTGTGGTCATGAAAGAAGGTGTGGTTCAGCAAGTTGGTACACCCACAGAAATTTATGATAATCCCGGCAATGCTTTTGTTGCCAGCTTTATTGGCTCGCCTGCAATGAATCTGATTAATGGCCACGCCGAGAACGGCGTGTTTAAAGCAGATAACACCGCGATACCCAACATCAGCGCCGCTGACGGGCCGGTTACCTTAGGTTTTCGGGCAGAAGACGCAAGCCTTGCCGATGGAGAATCAGGGCAAATCAATGCACCGGTTTACACGTTAGAATTGTTGGGCGATGCAACCATGATTTCTGTACGCATCGGCGGTGTGTTGGTGTCAGTAAAGGCCGATAAAAATTTCAGGGCCGATATTGGTGAGCTGGTTTCGATAAACATAGAACCTCAGTTTTGTCATTTGTTCAATGCAGAAACCGGCGCACGTTTGTAGCGCTTGTAGTAACACCTTTATTTTACACGGTGCGGTCATATCGTCGGCACCACTCAACTTAATGATGGGAGATAGACCATGCTTTTAAGAAAACTAACGCTCGCTGTTACATTGGCGTTATCTGCAAACGCAGTGTATGCCAGCTGTGGCGACATTAGCGGAACCGTCAGTATTGTCGGTAACGAATTCCCGGCGATCCACACAGTTGCTAAAGGAGCAACTGAATGCGCCACCGATAAAGTCACCGTTGTTTCAAACCTGACAGCCGACCACCAAAAGATCAACTTGCCTGGTATGCAAGGTGATCCAGCCGAATACACCAGTGCCATCATTGCTAACTCTTCAATCATTGCGTTAATGAACGAAGATGTTATTCGTCCACTTGACGATCTAGTCGCAAAGCACGGCGCGGACATCCCTAAAAACAACCTGATCAGCATCGATGGCAAAGTCATGGCTGTTGCTTTTATGGCGAACTCTCAGCACCTGGTATATCGCAAAGACGTACTGGAAGAAATCGGTGTTGAACCACCTGCAACTTACGAAGAATTTTTAGCGGCAGCGCAGATGATTCGTGACAAAGGCATCATGGAAAACCCAGTTGGCGGCGCTTACAAATCTGGCTGGAACCTGGCTCAGGAATTCGTGAACATGTATATCGGTCACGGTGGTGAGTTTTACAAGCCCGGTACAGCTGAAGTGTCCATAAACAACGCGCAAGGTGTTGCTTCACTGGAAATGATGAAGTCATTAACTGAATTCATGAACCCTGACTTCTTAACACACGATTCCAACGCAACCGGTGCGGAAATGGAAGCCGGTAACGTTGCTCTGATGAATATGTGGGGTTCACGTACTGGTGCGTTAATGGACGAAGAAGGTTCAGAAGAAGTTGTTTATAGCAATATTACTGTTTCAGGCCCTATGACCGTTGGCGGTGGCTCAATGCCAGCAACCACGTTATGGTGGGACGGTTGGACAGTTGCCAAAAACACCTCAGACGAAAACGCTGAAGCCACATTCGTTGCCATGAAAAACGGCACAAGCCCCGGCATCCTAAACGATGAAACTATGGGTGAGGCTGTATGGATGATCGAAGGCTACAAGCCAGCGCCAGTTAACGCGGGTGTATTTGCCACCATTAAAGCCGGTGCTAAGCCATATCCAATGTTGCCGTACCACGGTTTATTGCACACAGCATTAGGCGACAACTTGTCTGACTTCCTGCAAGGCAAAGAAAGTGCAGAGCAAGCGCTAGCCGATGTTGAAGCTGCCTACACCACTGCAGCAAAAGAAAAAGGCTTCTTGAACTAAGCCATTGACAGCATGGAGCGGCGTGTTTGTCCGCTCCATGTTTTTTGATTCCATATCCTTAAACAAGATCAGCTAATAGCAATTTATGAAACACAAGACGTTTTTCTGGTTTGTGCTTCCGTCATCGTTGGCGATGCTGCTGTTTATATTTTTTCCGATTGTGTCGGTACTGGTTCAGTCAGTGCATGTAGACACCGAACAAGTCATTAAAGAAGTTACCAACTGCGGACCTTTTGGTTGTGAAACCACCACCTCAGTTGATCAAGAAGCCACCCAAGCGCTCAAACGCGAACACCCTCTGGGCCGATTCGCCGGTTTAACCACTTACCTCGATCGCAGGCACCTGGCGGTAGATGAAGTGAAGCTTGCCTGGAACAACACCAGCGGGTTGGGTGACTTCGTTAAGCAGTTAGTTAACCTGCCTTTTTATAAGGCCATGAGTTTCACGTTAGCCTATACGTTTATCGTGACGCCATTAGTCATTATATTTGGTTTCATCATAGCGGTTGCCGTCAATGGGGCAGTCAAGTGGCTGCGTGGACCGTTGATATTTTTCTCTTTGCTGCCAATGCTGGTAACGCCATTGGTTGGCTCGTTAATTCTATTTTGGATGGTTGATGCGCGAGGTGTAGTCGGCGCGGCTTTGCAGTACCTTGCAGGCGATCCAAACCTGTCGGTTAAAGCCTCAACACCGTACACCTGGGTTATGTTGATGGTGTACGGCGTATGGCACTCAGCGCCATTTGCGTTCATCGTGTATTACGCAGGGCTGCAGTCAGTTAATAAAGACACTTTAGAGTCGGCAATGATCGATGGCGCTAGCCGCTGGGAGCAAATTCGTTACGTGGTTATTCCGCATCTCTTACCGCTAACTACGTTTATCGCATTAATGCAGTTAATGGATAACTTTCGCGTGTTTGAACCCATCGTTAGCTTTTCCGCATCAGCACACGCAACATCCTTATCGTGGGCCATCTATAACGATTTGGGTGGCGAAACGCAACAGCTGAGTTCCGCAGCCGCTACATCGGTGCTAACGATTCTGGGTATCTGTATTTTATTGTTGCCGGTGCTCATACGCACCTGGCGCGACTTCACACACAAGTAGGCGAATCTAATGAGTGCAAAAACACAAAGAAGATCTCACCTGCTGAACCTGCTGCTAATAACGGTGTTGGTCATCTGGATGATACTCGCAGCGTTCCCGTTTCTGTGGACGTTATGGGGCTCGTTCAAGGTAGAAGGAGATTTTTTCTCTAAAGCCAACTGGGCGAACGCCTTATTCGGCCCGTTAACCAGAGACGAAACCGGTGGCTCGTTTACCGGCGCCGGCTACCATGGCGCATGGATCAAAGAAGCCTTTGGACTTGCAGCGCTTAACACCGTCATTGTGTGCTTTTTTGTTGTCACCATATCGCTCACATTTGGCACCTTAGGCGGCTACGCATTATCACGTTCTACCTTTCGATACGCTTTCTGGTTTTTGATTATCGCGCTTATCTTTCGCGCGATGCCACCGATCACCTTAGTGTCCGGGTACCTGCCTGTCTTTTTCACATGGAATCTGTGGGGGTATCTACCCACCGCCATTGTTGTGTTGGTAGCTATCAATCAACCGTTCACGTTGTGGATGCTGCATTCGTTTTTTAAAAACATCCCAAAAGACTTGGATGAAAGCGCGATGGTTGATGGTTGTAATCGCTTTCAAGCATTTAGGCATGTGATTGTGCCGGTGATGTGGCCGGGTGTTATTACCACCGGCTTGTTTTCATTCTTGTTGGCCTATAACGACTTCGCCGTAACCGCGATGATTTTATCCAAAGAGAACCAAACCATGGTGCCGAAAATCTCTGGCTTTCTGGGTACAACCCAAACTAAAGGCAATGTGATGTTTGCTGTTGCGGCGGTGGTGTCAGTAACTGCACCCTTGTTTGTAATGGTGCTGTATTTCCAACGTCAAATAGTGTCTGGCTTAACGGCTGGTGCGGTCAAAGGATAAGTGATGAAAACCAAAGAATTGGCACTAACAAAAGATCTGAGTAAACCGTATGACTATTGAATATTTAAAACGCGGTAAATCCGTTGGTGAACGCGCAGATGATGACGCCGTGGTTCGGCAGGTGGTAGAAACCAATCTGGCTGATATTGAAGCACGTGGCGATGCAGCTGTTCGTGAGTTGGCTGAAAAATTCGACAACGACTCTCGCGACAGTTACCGCCTAACCGACGATGAAATTCAAGCGTTAATTGCACAAGTGGCACCTAACGATATAGAAGACATCAAGTTTGCTCAAGCGCAGGTTAAAGGTTTTGCTGAAGCACAAAGAGCCTCAATGACCGATATAGAAGTTGAAACACTGCCCGGCGTTATACTCGGTCACAAGAACATACCGGTGCAATCTGTAGGCTGTTATGTCCCTGCTGGCAAGTTCCCAATGGTGGCGTCCGCCCATATGTCAGTGCTGACTGCATCGGTTGCAGGTGTGCCACGTATTGCTGCTACAACGGCTCCATTTCAAGGTCAACCAAACCCGGCGGTTATCGCCGCCATGCACATGGCAGGTGCGCACGAAATTTATGTACTCGGTGGCATTCAAGGTGTGGGCGCTCTAGCGCTGGGCACCGAAACCATTGATCCTGTACACATGTTAATCGGACCGGGTAATGCCTTTGTTGCAGAAGCTAAACGTCAGTTGTTTGGTCGCGTGGGAATCGATCTGTTTGCGGGTCCAACCGAAACCATGGTAATTGCTGACGACACAGTTGATGCCGAACTATGTGCAACCGATTTACTCGGTCAAGCTGAACATGGCTACAACTCGCCCGCGGTATTGCTAACCAACTCACGCACACTAGCGCAGAACACCTTAACCGAAATCGACAACCTGTTAAAAATTCTACCCACGGCAGAAACTGCAAGTGTTAGCTGGCGTGATTACGGTGAAGTGATTGTCTGTGACACCTATGA
>CALDTX010000162.1 GCA_937923565.1 uncultured Granulosicoccaceae bacterium
TGTTTTTCGCGACTACCTGAAAAAACTTTGGCACAACCATAGGAATAATTTTTAAGCCATTTGAAATCGAGCGGCTCGCAACCCTGCAACGCATTTGCCAGCTGCGGCTGACGTGTTTGTAACCAATTTAATGTTCTTTCATAACTGGCAAACTGACTTTGCTTATGCTGACCTGCATCACTCACAATGCCTATGCTGGTGGCCCCAGAAGACAATGGGATAAGCCAAACCCAATAGCCCGGCCCCATTAAATGATTGGTACTGAGCCAACGTTTAGCGCCACAAACACGTTCATGCCAAGCGGCATCGTTACTCCAGTCGTCGACGCTGATTCGCTCATTTATGCGAAACCAACACGCATTACCTTCGAGTGTGTTAGTGGTTTTTAAGCCTTTTTGCTTTCGCAACAATCCTCGCCTGCCGGAGGCATCGATTAGCCAATGACCATTAACAGCTTGTCGAACACCATCGGATACAAATTTAACCGTACTCTGACCACTTTCAGTTACATGCACATCAATAACCCGTGCATTTTGCAATACCTGACAGCCATGATTACTCACTAAATCAAACAGGTGGTTCTCTAACAGTCCTCTATCGAGCTGGTAACTGGACACCGGTAAAGATTCACTGGCACCAAGCTCATCAGCTTTATCGATATTGTTGGCATTACCGAAAAAACAGCGTAAGCCAAATTTTTTCAGATGATGCTCATCAAGATAAGGTTTTAAAGACAGCGTGTCGGCTAAATAATGAGCGCCAATTTCAACGGTTGATTCGCCCACTTTGTGGGCTGCAATGGGTGCAGGAAAACCACGCGACTCCAGTATAAGGATGCTTAATCCGCTTGTTTCCAATTGCAATTGTCTGGCAAGGCAAAGCCCTGACAGGCCACCGCCCAAAATCACAACATCGAATTCTGTTTGTTCGTTTACGCTCACGCGTCACCACGACTATGATGGTTTTTGTGTATAGATAAGGTGCAATCGATGCCTTCGCTTAACGGCAACTGGAGTTGTGTCTGCGTCGTTACATCCTGACCGTCTCTGCTAGCAGCCAACGTATCGAGTAAGCAAAGGCTCCTGGCAGTTGGGCTAACTTCATACAAGCGTTGCAACGATGACGCATTCACTACTGGCCAAGGCATTTTTTGCGCCTGTGAACTGGCTTGCGTTTCAATGTTCATTGTTGCCAAACAAGCTGCATCGCTTTGCGAGCTATGAACAGGTGTCAATAACAGCGCCACACCCAGCATTTGATCAATAGGGTGCATTGGCATAAAAGGCTCTGGCATAGCGATATCAGTCATCACCAAAAGCACCGGCATTGATTCAGTTTGCACTTGAACGACTGATTCGATTAATGCGGTAACAAAGCTATTTTCCATGCTAGCCACAAAGGTTGCAGGTTTTTCACAGCTTGTGCTGATGGACCAAATGCCCGCTGCCGCATTGTGTACGGAGTTATGAAATTTAGTTGGTGATAACAGTTTATCGGGCCCCGATAAAACTCTACACATGTAATCGGTGATGTCGGCGTCGCCCACACCCGACATAAACACCGAATGCGCTTGGGCCGGTTCAATATTTGCCATACCGCACGCTTGGTCAGCCACTTCAACGGCAAGCTTTACCATCAGTGGCGATCTGCGTCGTTCTCTGGACGGGATGCGTTCAGGTTTTGGTTGCTGCACCTGCATGTCATTGGGCGTATCGGCATTGTGCAATGCAAAGTATTCATCGAGGCTACTAAAGCCTGGCCCCCATGCACCTACGCCTGCTATACCCACTTGCATCAGTGAACTACCTTACTAAAAATTAGCGAGCAGTTATTGCCGCCAAAACCAAAAGAGTTCGCCAACACATGATTCACTTCTTGTTGTACGTTTTCTTGCTGAATCGGAAAGCTGAGATCGTTGTCGATGGTGTCCAAATTCAAAGTGCCTGGTATCAAACCTGTTTGCATGGCTTCCATGGCAATGACCGACCCCGCGATACCAGCGGCGCCTAAGGTGTGCCCCATCCAGCCTTTACTCGAAGAGGCCTTTAACTGTTTTCCAAACAATGCACTGAGCGATCTGGCTTCAGTCATATCGTTAGCACGAGTTGCTGTGCCATGCAAATTAGCATAAGCGATTTGTTCAGGACTTAAATTAGCATCGACAAGCGCATTACGCATGGCGGTGCTCGCCCCTTTACCCTCTGGATGCGGATGTGCCATGTGATAGGCGTCGGACGATTCTCCCACCCCTGCCAGTTGTACTGCATATTTTGGGTTGTTGCCAGCAGCCGTTATTTGTTCAAGCGCAGAATGTTGCTCAGCGGGTATCAGAAGGGCAAACCCAGCAGCTTCACCGATGTTGATGCCAGTACGATTCTGATCAAATGGTTTGCACTGCTCAGGCGAGATTAATTCCAGAGACGCAAATCCATGCAAAATACTCAGACAAAGCGAATCAACACCACCAACCAGAACAGCATCTACCAAGCCGCATTGCAACCAGCGTCGCCCTGCCGCAAACACTTTGCTACTGGATGAACAGGCCGTGCTAACAGTCATGGAAGGGCCCGTTATACCCAGCCGTTTAGCTACAAAATGCCCGGGAGCGTGCGGGTTATGCAGCGCCGGCTGTTCAAACTGGCTTGGCATGTGATCGTTTTCGTCGAGAGATCGGTACCCCCATTCGGTTTTTCCAACCGATGAGGTGCTGGTGCCGATAATGACGCCGATTCTGTGCGCCGGAAACTGTTCTTTTGCCGCTAGTACGGCTTGGGTGAAGTTATCCTGCTGCAGTGCCAGATCGGCTAAGCGATTGTTTCTCGAATTGAGGGCACTTATACTTTCAGGTAACTGATGAGAATCGAGTGCATGCACCCTGCCGATCCACGTGTTTAGCGTGGAATCCTGATAATTGTTGCGTGTTAGCCCCGACTGTCGAGTTTCAATGGCCTCAGACAACGCATTTAAACCCAGCCCTGCAGAGCTGGATAAGGTGTAACTGGCGATTCGTAAATCCATCAATAACGCTGTTTCAATTCGACTCCACAAGTATACTTTGAACAGCCACTGAAGGCACGTAAAGCAACAACTTACCCCTACGTTTCAAACGGGTTATCGGATCAAATTTTTTAGAGAACATTAAAAATCAATGACAGAAAAAAATAAACAAGTGCGATGGGTGCTGGTAACAGGCTCCAGCAGAGGTATTGGCCAGGCCATCGCGCAAAATCTCGCCGCTGCAGGCTACGGTATTGTTGTTCATTACGTCCATTCTGAAAGCAGCGCTCAACAGACAGTTGCAGCGGTTGAATCGCACGGCGCACCTTGCCGGCTATTAAAGTTTGACGTATCAAACAGAGACCAAACGCGCGAAGTTCTCGAAAAAGATATCGAAGAAAATGGCTGCTACTACGGGGTTGTCTGTAATGCAGGCATCGCCGTAGACGGCATATTCCCGATGCTCGATGGTAACGCCTGGGACAGCGTCATCCATACAAACTTAGACTCTTTCTACAATGTGCTGCACCCGTTAACTTTGCCACTCATCAAAACGCGTAAACCTGCCAGAATTATCACGATAGCTTCAGTATCGGGCTTAATTGGTAACCGCGGTCAGGTTAACTATAGCGCGGCCAAAGCAGGCATTATTGGTGCGACAAAAGCGCTTGCAATAGAGTTAGCCTCTCGAAAAATCACTGTCAACTGCATAGCGCCCGGCCTGATTGAAACCGATATGACCGACAAAGCGCCGGTAGAAGAAATGATAAAAGCCATCCCTGCCGGTCGTGTCGGTAAGCCCGAAGAAGTGGCAGCGGCTGTGAAATTTTTATTGTCTGACGATGCCGCCTACATTACGCGGCAGGTGATTTCTGTAAACGGTGGCTTGTGCTAGGAAATACCCTAGACAGCGCTAAACTGGTTGCGCAATTGCCTGTAGTAACTTGTGCACCGGCATTGCAAAACGACTGCGTTATCTATGCTATATCCGAACAAGAATCTCCGGTGAATCTGGATGTGCTCTACCCTGTTCTCAGTAACGACGAAAAGCAACAACTGGCCGCATTTCGAATTAACAAACATGCCAAACTTTGGGGGTATACCCATGCCTGGTTAAGGTTGATTTTAGAACACCACACCCAAGTTGCGGCGTCGCAATTATGTTTCGCTAAAAACGCCTATGGCAAACCGTACATCAGCAACAACGTTAGTAACAACATTAGTAACAACGATGGTAACAAGGTCGCAACGTTTCCTCAGTTCAACATTTCGCACTCAGAGCAAAGAGCGTTAATCGCCGTATCGAAACACGTGGATATTGGTGTCGATATAGAATTTGCAAAACCGTATATTCAAACCACTAAGCTGGCAAAACACTATTTCTCGAACGATGAAACTCAAGCTATTCAAAGTCTGCGTTCAGACGAACAACAAGCGGCATTTTTCACCTGCTGGAGCCGTAAAGAAGCCTTTATAAAGGCAATGGGTTTGGGGTTAAGCATGCCTCTAAGCGATTTCAGCGTTAGCGTTGAACCTACAAAACCGGCTCAACTTCTGCGAGTCAATTACCAAAACGAACACCCGTCCAATTGGTGCTTACATCATATTGAGGTACCTAGCGGTTACTTTGCAGCCGTTGCACTGCGTAAAGGCTAAACACTTGCCGCGCCGTATAGTTAGAAAGCGGAAGCCACAAAATGCGCAAGTGCTTCATCTGAGTCGACTGGGTCGTCGCTACTATTACGCAATAAGATATCGGTAGCAACCAACTGCGTGAACAGCACAAAAAACTCGGTAAAAAAGTCATCTGCATTTTGATCAAAGTTAAGGATGACTGAAGCTGTATTAAAAAACAATGCAAGCGCTTGTGTTAATACAATGCCATCGTCAGCGTTATTGTTTTGATCCAAACTTTGCAGAAAAATAAGCATATTGACACCGGCTGTAAACGCATTAACGTTACCGGTTTCATACTTAATAATTTCAGCTGCCAGATCACTTAGCTTAACGTTGGTTGATGGCAACTGGAAGCCGACCAAGTCGAACGGGGTAAGCTTTTCTTTAGCTAAAACGCTACCCAGCTCCAATTGACCCAAAGAAAACGTAATAACATCGCCGATTAAATACAGAAATTCGCCACTGGCATCGGTAACACCGGATAAACCCGAAGAGGTTATGTAAGACAAACCCGAAACAGGGCTATCTATAAACCGTCCCTTTAAGGCAGCACCGTCATCATCGTCAGTATTGCCGGTGGTCGTGGTACCGTCTGAGTTGTTGGCAGAATCAGTGCTTGAACTGCAACCACCGAGAATAATACTGCAAAGAAACAATAAGATAATACTGTGGGATAGCCAATGTTTTTTCATGCTTTTACTCTGTGTTGACATCAGCGAGCGCACGCTCGCGACGCTTAATCAGAAAATGTCTGAAAATCAGTTCGCCCAACGTCAGTAAACCAATTAGTACGTAAGAAATTAAACCATTGTAAAGCAGCCAAATTTCTCTGTCGCCTGCCAGAACCGTCCAGGTTGACATTATAATGCTAAAGCCGAAAAACACCGTCCAAACAAGTGTGAGATTTCGCAAATAGCTAATATTATAGTCATCTACCGGCATACCCCGTTTACGGGCAATCTGCTCTAT
>CALDTX010000163.1 GCA_937923565.1 uncultured Granulosicoccaceae bacterium
CAGCTTTCATGGCTTTGGCGTGTGCAGATTCCTGTTTTGATTCTGTTTCCAAACGTTGGGCTTTGGCATCGAGCCAACCTGAGTAATTGCCTTCGTGCGGGATACCGTAGCCGCGGTCAAGTTCAAGAATCCAGCCAGCAACGTTATCCAGGAAGTAACGATCGTGAGTGATGGCAACCACGGTGCCGTCGAAGTCGTGCAGAAACTGCTCAAGCCAGGCAACGGAGTCTGCATCGAGATGGTTGGTAGGTTCGTCTAACAACAGCATATCCGGACCAGACAGCAACAAGCGGCACAAAGCAACACGACGCTTTTCACCACCGGACAAATGTTCTACGTTGGCGTCCCAATCGGGTAAGCGCAGCGCATCAGCGGCAATTTCCAGCTGGTGCTCTAAATTATGAGCATCACTGGCTTGTAGAATGGCCTCGAGCTTAGCCTGCTCAGCTGCTAAGGCATCGAAATCGGCATCGGGTTCAGCATACAAGGCATACACCTCATCCAGCCGAGCTTGCGCCGACTTAACCTCATCAACGGCCTCTTCGACCACTTGCCTGACGGTTTTTGTAGGGTCGAGGGCTGGCTCCTGCGGTAAATAACCCACTTTAATACCGGGCATCGGTCGGGCTTCGCCTTCGATCTCCGTATCGATACCGGCCATGATGCGCAGTAATGTGGATTTACCCGCGCCATTCAGGCCCAATACACCGATTTTTGCGCCCGGAAAAAATGAGAGCGAAATATCCCGCAAAATTTGGCGTTTGGGCGGCACAATTTTGCCCACTCGGTTCATGGTGTAAACGTATTGAGCCATAGATTAAAAATTCCTCTGCACTGTTTTGACAACTGCATGCATTGTATAGAAATAGAGGTCTGTAGGGATATAAGCACGGCGAACTGGGTCAAAGCCCACTAAACTCAACTTATTCCCATACAAACAGCCCAACAAAACGGGCTTGATAAGGTTCAAATTTATGTTTAACTCATTTTTTCCCCGGCCCAGATGGTTTTTTCTGTCGGCGTTTGGATGGTTTTTATTGTCTCTGGCGGCTTTGTACGGCTTTGCCGAATCGATGATGGATCAGCTGAGTCTGTTTAAGCCTGATGAATTAACGACCGGCGATGCAGCGCAATCAACGTTCCTGACAGCCGAAAAAAGCTGGGTTTATCAATATATCGTTTTGTCCGTGGTGTTGTTTTGTCTGGCATGGGCATTTTTAGGGCGAAGCCGCTGGTACGTATGGTCGGTTGTAGGAACAGCCGTGATTGTGGTGGTTACGTATTTCTCCGTGCAGATCACCGTTTGGTTAAATGAATGGTACCGGGCATTTTACGACCTCATTCAAAGAGCACTCAGTGAGCCTGGGTCGGTAACGCTTGCGGAATATTACGGCACCATTTCAACAGCGGTTTATATTTTGGTGCCGTATATTCTGATACGCGTGTTGTTTTCTTACTTCGTTTCGCACTATGTATTTCGCTGGCGTACAGCCATGAATAACTACTACATGGAGCATTGGCCAAAACTACGGCATATTGAAGGCGCGGCACAACGGGTTCAGGAAGACACCATGCGCTTTGCAGGCATTGTAGAAGGCTTGGGCGCTCGGCTTATCGACTCACTGATGACGCTGATCGCGTTCTTGCCAGTACTCTGGAACTTGTCGCAACACGTCACCGAACTACCGATTATTGGACCGGTTGAGGGCTCACTGGTTTTCGTTGCATTAATATCGTCAATGTTTGGTACCGTGCTATTGGCTGTCGTTGGAATACGCTTACCCGGTCTGGAATTTAACAACCAGTTGGTAGAAGCGGCTTATCGGAAAGAGCTGGTTTATGGCGAAGACTACGTTGACCGAGCAGCTCCCCCAACCGCTAAAGAGCTGTTTTCCGAGGTTCGAAAAAACTACTTCAAGCTGTATTTCAACTATTTGTACTTCAACGTATTTCGATTTGCCTATTTGCAAGGCTCAAACTTTGCCCCGTTTATCGCCTTAGGCCCAACCGTTGTTACAGGCGCAATTACCTTTGGTTTGTTTCAACAAATAATGAATGCGTTTAATCAGGTAGAGAGTTCTTTTCAATACCTCGTTAATTCATGGACAACCATTGTTGAGCTTATGTCTATCTATAAAAGACTGGCAGCTTTTGAGTCTGTATTGGACGTTGACGGAACCGACACACCATTAACGATGGGTGCATAAGCGTACATGGGAATTCACAAGGACGTGAATTCCAACATCGCGGCCTAACCATCAGTGCTAACCGATAGTGCTAACCGATTATTTACTGGGAACAAGCTTAGTCTGATACAGCTCAATTTTATCAATGTAACTTTGCGCACCTGCTGCAATTTGTTGGAGCGCATCATCATCCAACTCACGCACTATTTTTGCAGGAGACCCCAACACTAGCGAACGATCCGGAATCTGCATACCCTCTTTCACTAAAGCGTTAGCGCCGATTAAACAGTCTTCACCAATTACGGCATCGTTTAGCACCACTGCATTCATACCAATCAAACTACGATTTCCTACAGTACAACCGTGCAAGATCGCCTTATGTCCTACTGTTACACGTTCTCCCACGTGCAGGGGGTGGCCAGGGTCAACATGCAGTATGGCGCCATCCTGGATGTTGCAGCCCCTGGAAAGCACGATGGTGTCGTTGTCACCCCGAATAACCGCATTGAACCAAATACTGACCTCACTTTCGATAAGCACGTTACCGATTACTACCGCACCCGGCGCAATGTAGTGACGGCCTTTGGTTTGGACTTTTAACTGATCTAAATCGAAAATCATCATTGGGTCTTATTTTATTGTGAACTTGTGCCCACATTGTGCTCAACCTTGGGCGAACAATGCAAGCAATACAGTTGTCGGTTTAAGAAATATCGAATCAGGCCCGATATAACGTAGGTATTGGTTTCGGACAGGCAACTCATGAGCTCTACTCAGGCTTTAGAACAAACAGCCCAAAAAAAATCGCAGCAGCGTAAGCTAAAAAACGCGATCTGGGAGCCATTCCTGCAGTTTAAGTTGCTGATGTATATGCTCGGTTTAACTGCAATTGTTGCTGTTTTACTGGGTTCATTTTTATACTTCGCGTTCAGTGATCTCATTTCAACCATTTCCTCGCAGTCGGACACCCGCAGTTACTACGAAGATGAAATCAATATGCAGCTCGTGTATTTGATTCGATACTGTGGTGCGCTGTTCGTCTTGTATGTTTTACTACTAGCATCAGTTTGTGTTGCTTACACGCACAAATTAATCGGCCCTTTCAGGCCTTTTTCTCGCCACGTCGAGGAGCTTGCAAAAGGTAACTACGCCAGCCGTGTGACGTTACGTAAAGGCGACATCAGCATGCTGACCGAATACGCAGAAAGACTGAACGAACTTGCCGTTAACCTTGAAACAAAAGAAAAACACCAATAAGCTTACGGGCAACCAACCCTACTGAGCGAGAAAGGCCCTTTGATTAGGGCCTTTTTTGTTATACAAGAAAGGAAAAAAAATGATCTCAGTGGCAAGTCTGGATCATCTTGTTTTAACGGTTCAATCCATAGAACTAACCAGTGAGTTTTATCGACGCGTGCTTGGCATGCGAATTAGCGTATTTGGCCAAGGGAGAACAGCCCTGTGCTTTGGCGAACAAAAAATCAATTTACATCAAGCGGGTGCCGAGTTCGAACCAAAGGCAAAACACCCTACACCCGGTTCAGCCGATTTATGTTTTGTTTGCCACGGTACGATGCAACAACTATTAGCTCATCTTGCTAAATGTGACATTCCTATCGAACAAGGTCCGGTGCAACGCACAGGTGCGCAATCACCGATTAATTCAGTGTATTTCAGGGATCCGGATAATAATCTGATAGAGCTTTCTATACCACTGGTTACGCGTTAACGTAGCAGTGTAACTTACTTTTGGCGTGCGCTACATTCAGGGTATTCCGCCAATGGATCCTGAAAGCGATCGCTCTCTAAATAACTGATCACTTCATTGATTACCGTTTCGTTCTTCATGATATAAGGATGCGAAACATCAACAACGAGATGTGCACACATGCCATCGATCTTGGTGCTTTCAACCGACACTTTTCCATCATCCGGGTCTGGCAGATAAGTCGATAAAACCAGATTAATACTGAAAGACCCGGCAATGACTGCTACATTCATGGACACCGGCCCAAGCTGTAACGGCTTGCTGTTAGTGCCAGTTCCTAACTGGTCACCTGCTGGCCCATTCAACCACCGGTAACCCGGCACATCTTTTAAAGCATCAACCACCTCACTTCCTTTATTCGGCGGCGCCAACATGACGGCTTTCTGCAAAGTGCCCGGCGAGTTTTCCTGCAAATATTGCCTTAGCAAAATACCACCTAAGGAATGCGTAACAACAAAATGCGGTTCTGCATTCTGCTTTTTGCAATCGGCAAAACCTGCGCTAAAAGCGAGCGGCGCTAATTGCTCAATGGTTTGTGTTCTGGACGGGTAGTCGACGTTAGCGACGACATAACCTTTTGCTACTAAGGCTTGTTCCATGGATTTCATTGATGACGAGGTTCTGGCCAGCCCATGAATCAGCAGCACACACGACTTAACTGACTCGGTATTGGCAGTAGTGAGCGCTACGTTGTTACCACCAGAAGTTTGTGCTCCAACGCTTGTAAAAACCATTGATAAAAACAAGCTGCACAACAAAGAAATGCGAAATTTGCTGATCATTGGAAACCTACAACATGCCTCGTGTTACCGGTGCCGTTGCCAGCACTTTCTTCTTTCTAGCTTCGCGATAAATCGTAAAGATCGACGCCAAAATTATAATGAAGGCACCGATCCAGGTACCCAGTTGTGGTAACTGTGAAAACATTACATATCCCAACGCGGTTGCATAGAGCAGACGAACATAATCCAAAGACGCAAGCAAAGAGGCTTCACCATGTTTGAATGAATAAATATTAGCCTTTTGCGCGTAAAAAGACACGACACCAACCCCAACCAGCAAGAACCACTCAAAAGCGGTTGGCTTTACCCATTGCATGAAAGCAGGAATTGCTACCACGACACCGACACCGATCGCTTGAAACGCAAGAATGGAATTGGACGATTCAGTACGTGATAAAATTCTAATTATGACCATAACCAAAGCCGTGGCTGCAGCACCGGCAAGTGCGTAAAGGCTATACACATTAAAACCACTAGCACCCGGCTTGAGCATTATAGCCACACCGATGAACCCCACAGCCACTGCACCCCAACGATACCGCCCCACTTTTTCTTTCAAAAGCAGTACGGCGAAAACGGTCATAAAGAAACTTTTCGCAAAGGCGATGGCGGTAGCATCTGCCAATGGCATGTTGATAACAGCAGTAAATGCCCCGACCAAAGCAATAATGGCAAACAGCACACGCGCTAATTGAAGTCCGATTTTTTGGGTGGACAACACATCGGAAAAATTACGCTGCAAAGCAGGCCCTAACATCAATAAAATAACCGCTTGCCGAACCAGTAATATCTGCAGAACGGGTATGTTGTTTCCAACCAATTTTATTAGAGCGCTAGATAGCGCCAGACCAAAGGTTGCCAACATTAATACAGATGCACCTTTGAGATTATCGGACAAAGCGTCGAATCGGTGCATACTAAAAGGTATTAACGTTTACAGGAAGTCCATTGTTTTAACATTAAAGTTGACCAAATTGGGAAATACATCGGCCACATTGCCTTGCGGCAGGCCATACCACTGCGCAAGCGTTGCAGCGTACTGATCAATTGACGTGCTTGGAATAATACGACCCCTACCTGCGTCCTGCGGCCCTTCTATAAGAATTTCAGGCATTTGGCCATAAATTGCGTTGCCCTTCACAGCCCCACCCATCACCAATTGATGCCCGCCCCAACCGTGATCACTGCCGTCGCCATTGCTGGTAAGTGTGCGACCAAAGTCGGCAGCAGTAAACGTGGTGACATTGGAAGCCACACCTAATTCTTCAGTAGCCTTGTAAAAAGATTTCATGGATGTGGCTAATGTATTTAGCAACAATGGATGTCGCAACGTTTGATCGCCATGCGTATCCCATCCACCAAAACCAACAAAAAATATTTGCTTTTTTAAACCCAGCTCCTGCCGAATTGCAATCATTCTCGCTACCATTTGCAGCGCACCGCCTAGGCGGCTATTCGGAAAATCAGATTGCAGTGCAGGCGTATTATCGAGCACACGGTTGAGCTCCTGCGAGCTTGATAGCGCTCGGCTAAGCGTATCGCGGTAATGATTAGCCAGCAGGTGCCCTGTATCTTGGGTGCTGATGGCATTTATGGCTTTTTGCCGTCGCTCCAAACGCCCATATTCAGTTAAGAGGCGCTGCATTTTCGGGTGTACCGGTCCGCTTGAGGCAACGTTGTAAGGAATACTGACACGACCCGTTTGCATCAAGTTGGTACCGGCCATCGAAATATTCATCGACAGATCACCAGAGCTTGTGTGGCTGTGCATGGCATCTGCCATACGGCCAGCCCAACCGGTTGGCGAAGGCGCCGCCGTTTGTAAACTTTGCCAGAAGTCCTGTTGATCGTTGTGCGAAAAAAGATGCGGCGGCAAGGGTACCGATCTGTTTTTATATTGATCGCGGCTGGTCGGCACTATTAACGGGCCCACATTGCCAACGACGGCCAGCTTGCCTGCTGAAAATACAGAAGCCAGATCTGATGCACTGGGGTGAAAACCGTATTGGGCGCCATCGGTGGCCTTTGGGTCTACGGCAATCAGTTGAGATTTTTCTACCGCCAAATTTCGTCTGGCGAACGCATACTGATTATAAAATTCTTCGGTTCGTGGTACGAACATATTGAATGAATCGTTGCCACCGTATAAGAAAATACACACCAGCGCGCGGTAATCATCACTTTGTTGCGCTATCGCGTTGATCGCATACAAACTGTTATAAGTAGCGGCGGCACCAGTACCTGCCATTAACGCTGCCTTTTTTAACCAGTAACGTCTTTCGCGTTGCTTGCTATTCATTACCGTTGTACCGCATATTCGGGTGATAACAATAAAACAAAAAGAATTTCCCGCACTCGTTGTTCGCCATTATTCGTATTGGGCGTTGTGTTGCCCAGTTCTATCAGTGTATTCCTGAGTGCATCAGACATACTGCCTGCCAGTAATTTCTCATTTAACGCACTTACTAATTGAGGTACATCGTGCGCAAGTTTTTTCTCAGCTTCAATGTTCAATAAAATGGCGTGTTGGTTTGACTGTGCCGTCTGCCCTAACGGTACAGCATGCGCATAATCAAATAAACGATCGGCGCCTCGTAACACCGTTGTATCGTGCAATATTTGAGCTTCCGGTGCCAGTAAACCTTCCCTGGCTACTTGCCCTGGTGGCTTGTAATCCGGCGAGAAGAAATTAAACACGGATGGCGCACTGTAAGGACGTTGTAAAAAGTCGGCGTTGATATCACTGTAACGAAACCGGTTGAATTCTCCCTTCGCATTAAATGCACGCCATAGCGCCGTGATTTTCAGGATCGGCTCTTTAATTTTTCCGAACACCCAAGCGTTCTGTTCATGACCGTCCAGTGCTTCAGTATCTAACAGCACCGCTGTTACCACTGACTTTAAATCGCCGCGGACGCCTTCACCATTATTCTCAAACACAGTCGCCACACGTTCTACGTACTCAGGCGAGGGGTTACTGGTAACCAGACTTTTAATAAGCCGGGATGCAATGTTAGGAGCTACATTCGGGTGCGCGTAAATTACATCAATAGCTGCACTCAATTCTTCTTGCGCTGATTGACTACCGCTGAGCTTAACGCCGCCAATAAGCGTTTTTTCACTTTTATCGTGAAATTCCTCAAACGCTTTCATCGGAATTACATCGCTATTAATTGTTCGTGCGCTGGAACGCATGGTTTTGGCATCGCCATAATTCCAGCCAGTGAAAACATGCGCCAAATGGGTAACGTCATCCGGTGAATAAGTGGCGATAGTTTGTCCATTGGAATCCAACACAGGCAAACCATTCATTTGCAATCGTGTTGTACCGATAGTAAACAGCTGCATAAACTCGCGCGCGTAATTTTCATCCGACTGGATATTATTATCAGGATCCGGTTTTTCGTTGCGACGCATACTTAAAAAATCACCCATCATCGGGTTTAAAGTAACGTCGTACAGTAAGTCTCGATAATTTCCAAATGCATGCTTGGCTAATAAATCATGATAATTAGCGATACCACGCACGCGATTATCAATACCGGAATCAGTATCTGACACAACCAGTATCTGGCTTAGCGCTAAAGCAACACGCTGTCGCAGTTGATCTGGTGCATTAACCGCTAAATTCCAAAAAACATCACTGCGCAATTGCTGTCGTTCGAACTGCATTCTGCCATCAAGAATGTTAAACAAGCCGTACTCTCTAAGCTGAGCGTCCAGCCAATCCAGATAACGCGATGGCGGTATATTTTGCTGCTCTAATATCCAATCGCTATAGGACTTAGACATTAAACGATCAATGGTCGGCGTGTTCGGGCCAAAAGTTGCCCGATATAAAAATCGGGATGCTGCAGCCCTGTTTTCCGGACGGCGAGCAGTCGTATCTGGCGGTGGCGACTCTACAGTTTCAGATTGTTCCCCTAATACAGAAATGCCAACAACGATGGATGAACTTAAGCGCTCATCCTGACTATCAGTTGCCACAAACCGCACGCTGGACTCACCAACCTGCTCACTGTTTGGTGTCCAATAGAATTCTCTTGAGCCATCGAAGTTATCTTCAAAGCGGGCATTGGAAGGCCCGTTCAGCATGGTTAAAGCGGGCACACGACCACTTGTGGTGCTGGCCTCAACGCGAAATCGTAAGTCTTGATTAACCACCACGCGCTGATCAGGCACCGGTACAAATAACGGTAAAACCTCAGGCAGAATTAACGCTTCTGGTGCCGACCCTTCAGCATTCGGGTCTCCTATATAAACGGACACTTCGATGGATGCACGAAGCTCAGGGCGACTCGGATGCAAGGCAGTAAAACGAAATCGATGCTCGCCTTGTCCGGCATTATCCGTTGACCAACGAAAGGTTCTTGTACCGTCGCGATTATCATCAAAACTTGCATTCGCAGGTAAGCGGTCAACATGCAGAACGGCTGCTGCGCCATCGGAGAGTCGGGGCGCAACACGAAATTTGACCGACTGACCCACATTAACGATCTGCGTTGCAACCGGATCTATTTCGATACTCGGCGTTGCAGTACTCGAATTGCCCGCCGTGTTGTTGGAATTGCTCCCTGCATCATTGCTTGCACCATCATTTGTTTGCTGAGTTGGCTCGTTATTCGATGGCGCTGTATGTTCTGAGGAGTGATCACTTGAGTTTTCATCTTTAACAACAAACGTAACCGATTGCTCTGTCCGCAACGCAGGGTTAGCAGCATCAATTGCGATGAAAACAATATTAAGCGTACCTACCTGCTCACGATTGGGTGTCCACTCAAATAATCTACTGCCATCGAACACATCGTTAAGCGATGCACCTTGCGGCAAACTTTTAGCCGTAAGCCCTGGCACGGTGCCGTCTTCATCTCGGGGTCGTATAAAGAGCTGCATTCGCTCACCAACAGCAAGCTGCTGTGTTGGAAAGTCCGGCAAGGTAGGTGCTGCATTACTAACGCTGGCGACTAACGGTTCGCTTTGTTGATCGCGACGAATCAACACCATGCGTTGAGAGGCCACCAACGTCGGATCCAGCGCATCGATTGCAGTGAATAGCACAACAGTTTCGCGGGCCGTTTGCGCCGTTGGCGTCCAGTGAAACGATCGCGACCCATCTTTGTTGTCGATTAATCGTGCGTTTGCTGGGGCATTTTGCATGCGCAAGCCAGGCACGGTGTTATCGGGGTCTGAAGGGAAAAGCCTATAAACAAAGGCTTGCTCGACCACAACCGTTTGTTCTGGAATGGGTGCTAGTTGTGGTGCTTGATTGGCTAAGGCAACACCGCAAAAAAACAGCGATGCAAAGAGCATTTTTACCGATAAAACAGATGCAAACAGAGATCGCATATTACGTCGTTGAATTAACCCACATGGACATCAAACTGGCGCCTAATACTAGTTTAGGCCAGCCTCTTCGTCAATTGATTAGGCCACAGTTTCAGGACGCACGGCGAAACGTGAGGTTCCATCGAGCGCTGCCGAAAATGGGGTGATTTCCCGGCTTGAGAGGTCGCACACCATGAAAGCAATGCCGTGCTTGCGCACCAAAAACCACCACATCACCATCTTGCAGCGTGAAACTCATTGACTTCCCGGTGTTACTCTCGTTGCGAACAAAAAAACGTGCGTCAACACCCACCGACGCCGACACAATTGGCTGGCTAAAGTCTTTTTCGTTGCGATCCTGATGCGCGCCCATTTGGGCACCGGTTTTGTAGCAGTTGATCAAGCAGGCATCGGGTTCAAAATTTTCAAATCCGGCTTTCGCTGCGGCCGAGTGTGCCAATTCAGAAAACACGTTGGGCATCGCTGGCCACGGTTGATTTGTTTCAGGGTTCTTCGGGCTGTAGCGATAACCCTTGCGATCAGACACCCAGCCCAATTGTCCACAGTTCGTCATTGCCACCGACATGCTGAACCCACGCCGGGTTTGCATGTTTCTGGTTGGCGCCTGCTCACACACAGCTTGTATTTGATCGACCAAAGCCGCCGCACTGGTAAAGCGCTTCAACAACACCATGCCGGGCACAATATTGATCACCGAATCTTCAGGATTTTCGAATAAATCGCCAATTTCAGTCATAATAGGTATTTATTTGCCCGAATTCGGGCATTTCTGTTGATGAAAACCAGTAAATGGACTGAAATCCACTCATGAAGCCTGTCAACGTACCCACTGAGCTAATCAATCATTTGTGTCGCACCAGCGTGCTGAGCGCTAGTCAGGCAGAACATCTGGTTACTGAAGTGCTGAATTATTACGCTGAAAACAGCCAGGACTTCATGGTCAGGCGCCATGC
>CALDTX010000164.1 GCA_937923565.1 uncultured Granulosicoccaceae bacterium
ATACCGTTGGCTTTCCTGTATTGATGTCTAACGCTGATGTCAGTAAAGAGCCAAAACTGGCTAACGTATTAAAAAAATCGATTGTTATAGAAAAAGCCGGCCAAAAAATTGGGCTGGTAGGCCTTACCCCGGAAAACACCAGTGAGCTGGCAAGCCCCGGCAAGAACATTACGTTTTCAGATCCGGTTGCCGCGGTACAAGAGCAAGTGGATTTACTCACAGCTGATGGTGTGAACATTATCGTTGTGTTGTCTCACTCTGGTTACGGTGTTGATCAACGAGTGGCAAAGGAAGTCACAGGCGTTGACGTGATTGTAGGCGGGCACTCGAATACGTTGCTGTCAAACACTAACGACAGAGCAAAAGGTCCGTATCCAACGATGGTTGGCTCAACCGCCATTGTGCAAGCTTATGCTTACGGAAAATACTTAGGTGAACTTAGCGTTGTGCTTGACGATGATGGCAACCTTAAAAGTGCCAAAGGCGAACCTGTGCTGATCGATGCATCCATTAAAGAAAATGCCGATATCGTTGCGCGCGTCGCCGAGCTGGCACAACCACTCGAAGAAATACGGTCAAAAGTTGTTGCTTCAGCTGCAGACGTTATTGAAGGCAATCGCGATGTTTGCCGTGTAGAAGAATGTTCAATGGGTAATCTGGTGGCTGATGCCATGCTGGCGCGTGTTGCTGATCAGGGCGTGTCCATTGCCATCGCTAACTCAGGTGGCTTGCGCGCCTCTATTGATGAAGGTGAGATCACCATGGGTGAAGTACTTACCGTACTGCCTTTCCAAAACACCTTGTCTACCTTTCAAATTAAAGGTGCAGGCTTAATGGCAGCACTTGAAAATGGTGTCAGCGAAGTTGAAGAGGGTGCGGGCAGGTTTCCACAAGTGGCTGGCTTAACTTATCAATGGGACCCTTCGCAAGCGGCTAATGCGGGTCGTATCACTGAAGTAATGGTGAATAAAGACGGTGCAATGGTGCCACTTGATATGAATGAGGTGTATAGCGTAGTTACTAACAACTACGTTCGTGGCGGCGGCGATGGCTATAAAATGTTTTCCACCGAAGGCATGAATGCTTATGACTACGGTCCAAGTTTAGAAGATGTGGTTGCTGAATACTTAGCAGCGAACGCACCTTATAAACCTTACACTGATGGTCGCATTGCGAAAGTTGCTAACTAATACCAACCGCATTTGATAGTTGGTTTTAACGGTAAACGGATACAAAATGCAAACACGTAAGTTGGGTCCGTTTACAACATCCTGCATCGGTTTTGGGTGCATGAACATCACTGGCGGTTATGGTAGAACGAGTGCGGCAGACGCTATCACCGTTTTGCAAACCGCCTTTGATGTTGGCTACCGATTTTTCGATACCGCCGCACTGTACGGCTATGGCGAAAGCGAAGAGCTGGTGGGTAAGGCGCTAAAAGGCCAGCGACACGATATTCTTCTGGCAAGTAAGTGCGGATTGCAGCGCGATAAGCAGGGTCAACGTGAATTAAATGGCCGCCCCGAACGTATCAAACAGGTTTGTGAGCAAAGTCTGAAGTTATTACAAACCGATGTTATTGACCTTTACTACTTGCATCGTGTTGATCCCAACGTACCCATTGAAGAGAGTGTGGGTGCGATGGCTGATCTTATTCAGGCCGGTAAAATCAGAAGTATCGGTTTATCGGAAATTTCATCCGAACAATTAATACGGGGCCATAAAGAGCACCCGATAACAGCCGTTCAGTCAGAATATTCATTGTGGTCAAGAACACCCGAAGTGGCCGTGTTTGATGTTTGCGATGAACTGAATATCGCGTTTGTCCCTTTTTCACCATTAACGCGCGGGTTCCTGACCGGGCAGTATCGGGATCACAGCCAATTCGACGAAACCGATTTACGCGCGAAGATGCCGCGTTTCAGCGAACAAAACCTGCCAAAGAACCTGGCCTTGCTGCCGGAATACAATGCGATAGCTAATAAAGTAGGCTGCACGCCTGCGCAATTGGCGTTGGCTTGGGTACTGGCCGAGCGCAATCAATCCATGTTGCCGATTCCCGGCACTAAACACTTAAACTATGTAAAAGAAAATGCCTTGGCCGCAGAGGTATCCCTGGATGAGACAACCCGTGCGCAACTTAACAATCTGATTAATGAATCGAGTGTTGTTGGTGAGCGCTATTCAGCGCAGCAAATGAGCACAACCGACTCTGAGCAGGAAAAGCAGCGTTTAAGCGCCTAATCGCTCAAAACTGGTTGTAGTTCACAGCTTTGCTTGGTTTTAGTCGGGCTATTACGCAAGCTGGTTTCATTTCAATGTGCCTAGCCGCATGAACGCCGATAGTTTTGGTGTACGGAAAAATAAAAATAATAAAAGGCACCGTAACCATGCAAATTCGTTTGAAACTGGCCTGTGCAGCAGTGCTTGCTATATTGAGCACACCTGTTCTGGCGCTAACCAGTCAGCTGCAAGCCAAAGAGCTCTTAAACGCTTCCGGTTTGCAGGAATTAGTTGAAAAAATCCCGGCAAGCACCAACACCTCCTTTCAAAGCTTGTTATCTCAGGATGGCTTACCTGAACCGTTCAAAGATGTGCAAATTGCCGACTTAAAAGCCGCGATTAGTGATGCGTTTAACGTGGACCGCTTTGAACAACAGTTATCGAACGCGGTGGTTAGCAGCATCGATGAAACTGAATTGTCGGTTCTGATGCAATGGTATGAATCTGAGCTTGGACAAAAGTTTAAAGAAGCCGAGCTTAAATATTCATTACTCAATAACGACAACGATTTTGAACAATTTCAGGCAACGTTAGCGTATCAAGAGATCGACCCTGCGCGTTCATCACTGATGCGCCAGCTCGACAACACCATGTTAGTGAGTGAGTCAGCTGTCGACATGTTGGCCAATATTAATATTGCATTCAACGTCAGCTTGTCTTCGATTATTCCTGAGTCGCAGCGACTTGGTATAGAAGAAATTAAACAAAGGGTTAGTGCGCAGAAGCCGGGTATTGTAGAGTCTTACCGACAATACTCCCACGATCTGTTGATGTACATGTATCAAGACTTTTCGCTGCTTGAACTTAATGACTTAAATACCGTGCTGGCAAGCGAAGCCGGACAGGAATTTGTGCATGCCGCCAATTCGGGTATTAATCGAGGCATGTTTGGCGCAAGTTTAGAGCTTGGTCAATCGATTGCTTCATTAGTCCAGTCGCAACAAGCTGGGCCTGGTATTTAAGGCCCAGCTGTTTTGTCCAGCAACGCGTAGTTAATCCGTTTTTTAGTGAGTGGGTAATTACGTATTTTAGTCGTGCTTACGCGGTGGCAGACCACTGTGTTGCGTTAGCAATACTCCTTTAGTAGGTCCTTTTCTTTGACCAGTAGATGATTTGCGCGCATCAGCCGGTGTGGAGTTTTTGCGTCGGGCACTTTTGTAACTGCCATCGCCTTTGGGTTGGTAACTGGGTATTAACTGCTGTTTGCCGTTCCCAATTAAATCGCTTCGACCCATTGCTTTCAGTGCTGCACGCAACATGGGCCAATTGGCAGGGTCGTGATAACGTAAAAATGCTTTGTGTAAATTGCGCTGCTCTCTCGATTTAGCCACGGGCACGGTTTCGCTGTCTTGCTTAATTTTTTTCAGTGGGTTCTTACCCGTGTGATACATCGTTGTGGCTGTTGCCATCGGGGATGGGTAAAAGTTTTGTACTTGATCGGCGCGGAAACCGTTGCGTTTTAACCAAAGCGCAAGGTTCATCATGTCTTCATCGGTGGTACCCGGATGGGCGGCAATGAAGTAGGGAATCAGGTATTGTTCTTTGCCGGCCTTTTTACTGAACTTTTCAAACAGCTGTTTGAATTGATCATAACTACCAATACCGGGCTTCATCATTTTATCCAACGGACCACGCTCCGTGTGCTCCGGGGCAATTTTTAAATAGCCGCCGACATGATGAGTGACCAACTCTTCAACATACTCTGGCGACTTCACGGCTAAGTCGTAACGCAAACCTGAAGCAATCAGTACTTTTTTCACGCCGGGTAATTCGCGCGCGCGTTTATACAGTTTGATCAGCGAAGAATGGTCGGTGTCCAGGTTGCTACAAATATCGGGGTATACGCATGACGGCAGCCGGCAGTTTGACTCAATTGTTTTGGATTTGCATGCCAGCCGATACATATTCGCAGTGGGACCACCTAAGTCAGAAACAACACCGGTAAAGCCCGGAACTTTGTCCCGCATGATTTCAATTTCTTTAATGATGGAATCTTCGGAACGATTCTGGATGATCCGCCCTTCGTGCTCGGTAATGGAGCAGAAGGTACAGCCACCAAAACAACCTCGCATGATGTTCACGGAAAATCGAATCATTTCGTAAGCCGGTATTTTCGCATCGCCGTAGGCGGGGTGCGGAACACGGGCAAAAGGCTGATCGAACACGTAGTCCATTTCTTCTGTGCTTAATGGCAATGGAGGAGGGTTCATCCAAACTTTAACGCCGCCTTGATTTTGCACGAGTGCGCGAGCATTGCCCGGGTTAGTTTCCAGATGCAAGATACGATTTGCATGCGCATACAGCACATTGTTTTTGCTGACAACATCGAAAGCCGGTAAACGTAAAACGGTGGTATCTCTTTCGTTTCTGCGAATTGCGCGCCGCTCTTCGGCACTCATGAATTTAACGACCGCCGTATTTTGATTTTGTGGTTGCGGGTTGTTCGAGTCGTTATCTGAGGCTTGCGCATCATCAGTGCATGGGGCGTTGTTGGCTTCTGCTGTGTCGGCATACGCTTCATAGGGGTTCGTATGCTGTTCAATGCGACCGGGTTTATCGACATTGGTTGAGTCGATGACGGTCCAATTGGGTAATAGGTCTTTTACGATGAAGGCGGTGCCGCGAATGTCACGGATGTCTTCGATGGCATTGCCCGCAGCAAGGCGGTGCGCAAGTTCCACAATGGCACGTTCACCGTTACCGTAAATAAGCATGTCTGCTTGCGCGTCGGCTAGAATGGAACGGCGTACTTTATCTTGCCAGTAGTCGTAGTGGACAATACGTCGTAGCGAGGCTTCAATACCACCGATAACCAACGTTACATCTTGATACGACTCACGGCAGCGTTGGGTATAAACTATCGTACTGCGATCCGGACGTTTTCCACCTTCATTATTCGGAGAATAGGCATCATCGGAACGAACCTTGCGATCAGCAGTGTAACGGTTGATCATGGAGTCCATATTGCCGGCGGTTATGCCAAAGAATAGGTTGGGTTTGCCCAGCGCCTGAAAAGCTTCTGCGCTCTGCCAGTCGGGTTGTGAAATAATGCCAACACGAAAACCATGCGATTCAAGCAAGCGACCAACAATCGCCATACCAAAGCTTGGGCTGTCTACGTAGGCATCACCGGTAACTATGATGATGTCGCAGCTGTCCCAACCCAATTCATCCATTTCGGCACGGCTCATGGGCAAAAATGGTGCGCGGCCATAGCATTCCGCCCAAAATGGCGGATAGTCGAATAATTCTCGTGCTTTTGCTGCGGCGTGAGGATACATATGAACTTGTCTCTAATTAGAGTCGTATAATAACCTTTACCACCAGTAAAGACTTAAAACACGGTAGGTATCTGGATTCATTGATGAAGATTTTGCTAAAAGTTCTCATTCCAACGTTAGTTTTGCTCGGCAGTGCGTTTGCCGCCAAAACTATATTGGAGAATCGCCCTGAACCGGCCAAACGCCCACAGTTTCCGCAAGTGCAGGCTGTTGACGCCATTACGCTGAAAAAAACCAACTATCCGGTTGTCATTAACAGCCAAGGCACAGTGCAGCCAACGCTGTCCAGCACGCTGGTTCCCGAAGTCAATGGGTCAGTAACGGCCATATCACCGAACTTTGTTCTGGGAGGAAATTTCAGCGAAGGTGAGGTACTGGTGCAAATTGATGATCGCGATTACCAGATTGCGCTAACGCAAGCCAAAGCTAACCTTGCGCAAAGCAATGCGCAATTACAAGAAGAAGCCGCCAGAGGTAAGTTGGCTAAAGCTGAATGGGAAAGTTTGGGCAGAGGTCAAAAAGCCAGCGCATTTACATTGCGTCAACCGCAACTGGCCGCGGCGCGTGCCAACCGAGATGCAGCGAGAGCACAAATTCAACGTGCAGAGCTCGATTTGGAACGAACCAAGATCATTGCCCCGTTTGATGGAAGCGTTTTAGAAAAATCTGTTGACCAAGGTCAATTTGTAAGCCGTGGTGGTCGATTGGGCACTATCTACTCCGCTGCCAGTGTTGATGTGCGTTTACCTCTGAGTAACCGACAACTCACGTATTTAGATGTACCCGCTTCTGATAACATTCCGTTAAGTAAGTTGCCCAATGTTGAACTACTTTCTGTTGCCAACGAAAGCGAGCAAATTTGGACAGGCAAGCTTATCCGCGCAGAAGGTGTTGATACCAGCACACAACAATTAAACGTCATTGCCAGAATTGAAAACCCGCTTGAGTCGAGCGGTGCGCCGCTTCGAGTAGGGCAGTATGTTGAAGCCAAAATCGCTGGCAACTTACTCGAGAATGTTTTTGTATTACCCAGAGCGGCTGTACGCGAAGACAGAGAAGTGTTAGTACTCGATGAAAATCAACAAATTCAACGCCGTGATGTAACCGTTGCTTGGGCCGACGAAGAAACCGTTGCGATTGTTGATGGCCTGGACGACGGCATGATTTTAGTGACAACACCCCTATCGACAGTCGCTAATGGTACGCCTGTTAGTGCAACGATCGATGGTGTTGCGCCAGCGCCTAGAGAAGGTCGGCGTGGAGGTGGGAAGAACGGCGGCTGGAACGGCGAAGCAGGCCAAGGCCGTGGGCAAGGTGGCGAAGCAGGCCAAGGTCGTGGACAAGGTGGCGAAGCAGGCCAAGGCCAACGTCGTGGGCAAAATGGTGAAGCAGGACAAGGGCAGCGTCGGGCACAAGGCGGTGAAGCAGAGCAAGGTCAGCGATCGCAGGGGAATTAAATGCACGGATTAATCAATTGGTTTGCGCGCAATTCTGTTGCCGCCAACCTGTTAATGGTATTTATTATTGCCTGGGGTCTTTCTACCTTAGCTAATCGTTTACCGCTTGAAGTTTTCCCATCATTTGAACTCGACAGTGTTTCTATCCGCACGACGTTTCGTGGCGCATCACCTTCTGAGGTTGAAGAAGCCATCACCATCAAAATTGAAGACGCTATTCAAAACGTGCAAGGCATCAAACGCATTCGCTCGGTGTCCAGTGAAGGCGCCAGTTCAATAACCGTTGAAGCTAATTCCGGTTACGACTCCCAAAAATTACTCGACGACGTTAAGCAAGCCGTTGATCAGGTCGGTGGCTTTCCTGATGGCATTGATGCGCCAGCCGTTTATACGCCCACGGTGAATCGAGAAGTCATCAGCGTTATTGTTGCCGGAGACTTACCCGAGAAAGATTTACGTGAGCTGGCATCCAGGGTTAGAGACGATCTTGAATCTCTGCCAAATGTGTCATCGGTAGAAGTATCGGGCGCGCGCGACTATGAACTGGCCATTGAAGTATCTGAACGTGCCTTGAGCCAATATGGAATCACGCTGTCTCAAGTTGCGCAAGCGATTAATAACAGTTCCTTAGATTTAGCGGCTGGCTCAATTCAAACCACAGGTGGTGAAGTACTGCTTCGTACCAAAGGACAAGCTTACGAGGCGGATGATTTTCGGGATGTCGTCGTCGTTACACGTGCGGATGGTACGCGCATTACCGTTGAAGATATTGCTAATGTGCAAGACGGGTTCGAAGAAACGTCGTTAGTGCAAAAGTTTAATGGTAACCGCAGCATCGAAATTGATGTGTACCGTACCGGTTTGCAAAGTGCAATTACGGTTGCAGATGAAGTCAAAACCTACATCGAAGAAAATCAAATAAAAATGCCTTACGGCGTTACCTTGGGCTATTGGCGCGATACCTCACGTACTGTAAAGGCCAGGTTGAACACGCTGTTAAACAGTGCGGTTCAGGGTGGTTTATTAATTTTGTTACTGCTCACCTTGTTCTTACGTTTTTGGGTGGCAGCATGGGTGTTTATAGGGGTGCCTGTTTCGATTCTTGGTGGCATCGCCATCATGCCGTTTATCGGAGTGAGTATAAATCTGATTAGCTTGTTCGCGTTCATATTGGTGTTGGGTATTGTTGTAGACGATGCCATTGTTACCGGGGAGAGCATCTATACGCATATGCGTAAAAACCCGAACAGAGTAGAGGCCGCTATAGAAGGTGCACAAGAGGTTGCTGTGCCGGTAACGTTTGGCGTATTAACCACTGTGGCCGCCTTTATACCGCTGATGCTCATAGAAGGTGTGCGAGGGCAAATATTCGCGCAAATTCCGTACATTGTAATTCCAGTGTTGCTGTTCTCCATTATTGAATCTAAGTTTGTACTGCCGTCGCATTTAAGCCATTTGAATTTTTTCAAAGAAGAAAAACCCAACATCCTTGCGCGTATTCAGCATCGTATCGCTGATGGTTTTGAGTGGTTTATAGAACATGTATACCAACCCGTACTGGCAGCAGCTTTACGTAATCGATACCTTACTTTGTCGCTATTTATTGGATCGGCGATCATCGTCTTCAGTATTGTTTCCGCCGGGCATGTACGCTTTATATTTTTCCCGCGAGTTCAAAGTGAGGTGGCGCGTGTAAGTGTTGAGATGGTCGAAGGGACACCGTTTGAAATTACTCAATCGCACATCAACAATATCAGCGAAAAAGTGCGAGAGTTACAACGCAAGCATGTAGATCCCGAAACGAATGAGTCAATCATTGAAAGTATTTTAAGCACAGCCGGTAGCGCCGGGCGTGGACGCAAAGGCTCGAACTATGGCCGCGTGTTGTTTGAAATTACGCCGCCGGAAGATCGCATGCTTGATATCAGCACCAACCAGTTAGTCGGTGAGTTAAGGCGATCCATTGGTTCCATACCGGGTGCAAAAAGCGTCACCTACCGCGCTGAAATAGGGCGAGGAGGCTCGCCGCTTGATGTGCGAATCGCTGGCTATGATTTCGATGAAATGCGCGAAGTGGCGGCCTTGTTCAAAAACGAAATGGTGAACTTCGATGGGGTGTCGGATATTAGCGATACCTTTGAAGGCGGTAAGCAAGAGATCCAGCTAGGCATTCGGCCAGAAGCAGAACAACTCGGCATTACTTTATCCATGCTGGCTCAGCAGGTTCGCCCAGCTTTTCTTGGCACAGAAGTGCAAAGCATTCAAAGGGCTCGCGATGAAGTGAAAGTGATCGTGCGTTATCCTGCCGAAGAACGTAAGTCCATAGACAACCTGGAACGGCTTCCTATAAGAGCGCCCGATGGTTCTGAAGTACCGTTGGGCAGTGTTGCAGAAGTGAAAATGGGTCGTGGCTTTTCATCGATAAGCCGAGTAGACGGTAGGCGAACGGTTAACGTACAAGCCGATGTCGATAAAGAAACGGCCAATATCGAAGGTATAAAAGAAAAGCTGGTGAGCTTCGGGCAGGAAATAGAGGAGCGTTATCCAAATGTTCGCGTTTCTTTGCAAGGTGAGGCCAGAGAGCAATCGGAGTCGTTCTCCAGTTTACGCGTTGGTTTAATTGGTGTATTGCTCGTCATTTACGCCTTGTTAGCGATTCCTTTTAGAAGTTACCTACAACCGTTTTTAGTGATGCTGGTTATCCCGTTTGGCGTGGTGGGTGCTATTTTGGGCCACATGATCATGGGCATGAATTTAAGCATCATGAGCTATATGGGTATGTTGGCGCTGTGTGGGGTTGTTGTTAACGACTCCCTCGTACTGGTCGATTATGTGAACCGTAGACGTCGGGAAGGTACAGCGCTTTTTGATGCTGTTCGCAATGCAGGCGTTGCCCGTTTTCGCGCCGTTATTCTAACGTCGTTAACCACCTTCTTTGGTTTAACGCCGTTGATATTTGAATCCAGCACGCAAGCACAATTCCTGATACCCATGGCCGTATCACTTGGGTTTGGCATTTTGTTCGCAACGCTGGTTACTTTAGTTTTGATACCGGTGAACTATTTGGTGTTCGAAGATATCGGCCGGTTAATTAAAAGCGCTTTCTGGAGTCATCCTGATAAAACAAAACCATCGAAGCCTGTCAGAAAGGCTGTAAAAACTAAGCCCGTCGTTCAATCAAGTTCTGGACCGGGTTCAGTGGACTAGCAAACTCATTATGGAAAAACAAAACCCTGCTGAAGCAAAGCGTTCGGCTGATGAACAAGCGGAACTTGAACAACAAATCAGGGACTTGTTTGAACATAAAATTGTATTTAATAATTCGTTAGGGTTCAGGTGCGCCACCCTATCGAACCAGAAGGTGGGTGTGGAGTTTGATATGCGCCCGGAGCTGGTTGGTCACTACGTGTATGGTCGTTTACACGGTGGTGTCATTGCTTCTGTATTGGATGTTGCAGGGGGGTTGGCGGTCATGTGGGGCATTGCGCAACATCATGACACTGAAAGCGTTGAGCAAATCATGCAACGGTTCCGACCCTTAGCCACCATAGACATGCGCGTGGATTACTTACGCCAGGGTCTGGGTGAAAAGTTCCTAGCCGAAGCAAAGATTACTCGCTTAGGCAAAAAGATTGGCACTACAACAGCTACGCTGGTTAATGATGCTGGTGATCTGGTCGCCACTGCCAACGCCGCTTATATCCTTATTTGAACACGGGCTAAACTGCCCGTGTAGTTAGCACTCTGAAAGTTGCTTACCGATTTGCCGGCGTTGTTCCTGCAATTGAGATTGCTGATTGGCAGAACCCCCTTTGCGCATTTCATCAAATAGCGTTTCGAGCTTGGCATTGAGCTTATCCTGACATTTCTGACTCATGCCGTTTGCGCCAGACATTCCCGACCTTAACCCTAAGGCACTGACACCGGGCATCGCGTTGGGCCCGGTTGCCGGTTGTTGCATGGCATCGGCCTGTACACCGGCGGCATCACCCGACATCCCTTTTGCGGCTTCACAACCGCCTAATGAGTAAATAAAAGAGTACGGAAAATCGTCGCATTGAACAGGGCCATAAGAATTACTCTTGCAACGCGCTGAAGAGAGTGCTGTTATACGAGCCGGTGAGGTTTTTTCATTGTGCTTGTGTGTGTGCACATAATTAATAATACCGATCGCTGTTTTAGGAATGGCATCGATACCGCCGTATTCGGTGAACGCGCCGTCGGCGGTTTGGCCTCTGCGCATTTGTGATGCAACGCGCATCGCAAAATTATTGGCGATGCGACAGTCTGCAATAGCAGATCTGTTTGCACCGGATTTCATGATCGTGCTGCTGGTGTCTTGCGCCTGGCAAGGTACCTGGCTGTAGGTAATGCCGCCGCTGCCATCTGTGCACTTATAAATGGCGGCCGCTGCTGGAGATGCGTAGCCAGCTAATACGCCTATCAATCCAATAATAATGCCCAGGCGTTTTAAAACAATGTCCATAAATCGCTCCTACCGTACTTAGCTTTAGTAGCGGCTGCACTCTAGAGCCGGTGAGCTTTAGTGACGAGAATGTGATGGGGCTCCGTAAAATGAGCCCGTTAGCGGCTTATTTCGGTTTGAATTCGGGGAAACACCAATGCTGCCAAATGGATTTACGGGTGCGCTGTTTAGGCTCGCCGGTGGTATTAGTGCGCAGGTAAACATAGTGAATATGCAGGATGCCCAGCTGTTCTTCTCTGTCGATATCCCGGCGATTCCAGGCATTACACAAGCTATTGCCGTAAGCGCCCCTGACCGTGTTAGAGATATTGCCTTGGAATCTGTCCAGGTATTTACGCCACCGGTAACCGTCGTACAGTGGGTACATATAAGCGGGCGGCTCCCAGTCGGCGTTGGGTTCTGTGAGTTCGTATAAATTAACCTTCTCGCCGTTGCGTAACGTGCCTTCAATTTGCGGAAAGAAAGAAACCTTTAACGGAACGGGTGCGAACATACTCCATTTTTGATCGATGCGCGTCATGTGCATCAGATAATCCATGGTGCGATCGCGATACTTCAACATACCGGGCAGTGTGCTGATGTTGAATAGCGTCACCATAATCAGAAATGCTGCAGCAAGTAATTGCCCCAGCACCGATGGCTTTAAGGACATTTTTCGAAACGGCAGAAAACGGGCGGTGATATCACCCATGGTGCCGCGGTTAGTTGCCACTTTATGGTAAACACGATTACCCACGGCCATTAAGGGTGGAAGTTTCATTAACCAGGCAATCGGTTTAAATAATAAACTTTGTGCAAAGAGAAACTGCATGGCATGCCAATGCAAATAGGTTCTGCCGGTGTGATCGGTAATTACCCAAGAATTCTCTCGTTCCATGATGGCGTAGATAGCAGGTTGCGATTGCGCAGGGATAATTTTTACCGCATCGGGCAATAAAAACTCTCTGATAATTAAACACATCTTTAAACAAAAACCGCAATCTTCATCGTAATGCATGATGATTTTTTCACGGTCGCTAAGCTCACCTTCGGGCAGGTTTTTACGTTTTCTTGCCGCAAGCCAAACCCAAACACTGGCTGGAATAAGAACGGTTAACGAGGCGTAGTCCATCAATGGGAATAAACCGATATGCAGTAACAACATGAAAGCCACATGCAATGATGTCAGCATTAGCAAGCCAACAATGCGCAGATACGGCCACGCGAACGGCAACAAGATAAGCAAGGGGCCAACGTACTCTACGAAAATAACGTAGAACGCGCCGAAGGGTAGTAGTGGTTCTAAGCTACCGAACCACACGCCTAAAGGGGTAGCGAAGTGCTGAATACTAATCGTGTAATGCGCGGCTTCAAACGGGTAACGCCATGCATCACCACTTTTCAGTAAAGCGGTAAAAAAGTACAAATATAAGGTTTGCAGAATGATCGCAACGGTTGCCACTGAAAAATACAGTTGCGGTGCGTTTGCGTTAAAACGATGATGATTGTGCTGGTTGCGGTACTCTGGTTGTAGGGCTGCATCAACGGACCATCGCGCACCGATTGGTAAGAACATCGCCCAGAAGCTGATAACAACCAGTAGGATATCGCCGCCTTGTAAAATAAAGACAGTGCGGTTCAACAAAGAGGCCAGCAGCAGCCAGGATGCAACAGTGGCTAAGCGTGTGCGATACCCAACCAGCAGCATCAATGCAAACACTGCCGCAATTAAAAACAGCGCTATTTGCCACCACAGCTCACCGGATGCCGCATGTATTGAAAAGTACCAATCGTGCGTTGTTTGCGCCCAGCTTTTACGCGGCAGTACACCATCGTCGGTGTAGAACGCAATCATATCGCGGCTACGCAGTATGAGGTCGAGCAGGATCACCAGCGCAATGCCAATACGCAGCATCGCCAGCGAGCGCAAATCAATACTAAAAACTTCTTTGAGGCTGACGCGGCTAGTCCACAGATGCTTAAGCACGTTCATAGCTATTCTGTTTTTTGGTATGTGGGAAGTTTAACCCAAAAAATCGGCGTGGATCTGGGCGCTGTAATAATCGCAATAATAATTGCAAGGGTTATAGGCAGGGGCCAATGTGTTTGAAGTCGATCCACTGTGGTTCTGGTTTACTCGGTAACGACACGAGCACGCGGCTTTCGATGTAATCGGCGTCGTCAACAACACCTTCTTCGTCTCTGAAGGGGCCGCTGATAACGCGTACTTTTGCACCGGCTACCAGCACCGGCCGTCGACGTTTGGCGGCAAGTTTTGCGCGTGCAGCAGACGCATTAAGCATCGACTTGAGCACCCGAATACGCTCAGCATCAATCGCCGCCTGATCGGGACTCTTTTTGTTGTTTGCGTTGCTGATGGGTACAAACTCTGAAAAATCGTGTTAACGCCTATTATGCAGTCTATGGGCCAACATTCGGGCCTGTGTGAGCGCCCAGAGCACTAAAACGTGGACTGGAGCACTCACTGTAATGATTGGCCTTAACTGAGGTTTTCAGTTGGCCTAAGCCCTTATTTGGGTTGGGCAACGTAACGTAAATAAGGCTTTACTCGGCGAAAACCGTCCGGGTATTTCTTTTCAGCTTCTTCGTCGCTCACTGCTGGCACTATGATGACTTCCTCACCGTCTTTCCAATTCACCGGGGTGGCCACTTTATGCTGGGCGGTTAGCTGCATCGAATCGAGTACCCGTAATACTTCGTCGAAATTGCGCCCTGTGGTCATTGGGTAGGTCAGAATGAGCTTGATCAGTTTGTCGGGGCCAATGATAAACACAGAGCGAACTGTGGCGTTCGTCATGGCGGTACGGCCTTCAGATCCGCCAGAGGTGTCTGCCGGGAACATATCGTAGGCTTTTGAGACGGCAAGATCAGTATCGCCGATCATCGGGAAGTTAACAGCGGCGCCTTGGGTTTCTTCGATGTCTTGCGCCCATTTGTCGTGGTTATCCACCGGATCCACGCTTAACCCAATCACTTTGCAATTTCGCTTGTCGAATTCGGGTTTTAAGTGCGCTACCGCACCTAGTTCTGTCGTGCAAACTGGTGTGAAATCTTTTGGATGCGAGAACAGTATGGCCCAGCCATCACCAATCCATTCGTGGAAATTCACAATGCCCTGCGTGGTTTGGGCACTGAAATCGGGAGCTATATCATTGATTCTTAAAGACATTGTAGAAGGAGTCCTTTGTTGAACGCGATTTTGAGCGGCTGGTGAGCCGGTGGTTTGTTGATTCTACGCTCGCTGGGAAGTTCTTGTTCAGAATGTGCGCCACAAAGCATTTAACACTTAGGACACATTCGGTTTTGACAACAACATGGCGTTTTGACACCGACCCATTAAAAACGGTAATTGGCTTATCCGTTACAGCCATAGTGGATGCGTTACCGTTTAACGGTCGCCATGGCACTTCACTGCGAAGCTGCCACAAAAGCTCTTAAGAAGCTTGGTTAACAAATCCGCATTGCAACAACGTCCCATGAAGAGGAATGGCAATGCATTTAGCATTTCATCAGCCGGCTATTGTCGGTCTACTGCTTGTCGGCTGCGTGTTTAGCACCGCCAATGCAGCCAACCCTGCGGTGCAAACCGGCTTGGCTGAACCCACAGTGATTGAGGGTGACATCCTGGTTGGTGAGCGTCAGTTCGGTGATCGCATCACAACGCGTGGTGTAAGCCGGGCATCCGAGGCCCTATGGCCTGATGGCATTATCCATTATCAGATTGATCCTGAGCTGGCAGCCTACAGTGTTGCCTTTATAGAGGACGCTATTGAAACGTGGAATACGGTGACGGCAATCTCGATTGTGCCTTTAACTGTCGATGCGATGGACGACGTTGAAAACTACATTTATTTTAAGCCGGGTGTGGGCTGTGCCTCTTGGGTTGGCATGCAAGGCGGCCGTCAGGATATTTGGGTGGCACCGAACTGCTCAACCGGGAGCATGATGCACGAAATTGGACATGCTATTGGGTTAGAGCATGAACATACCCGACCTGATCGAGATCAATACATTCAAATTAATTGGGAAAACGTTAATCCGTCAAAACTACAAAACTTTGGTACTGCGCCACAACATCTGCGCATGCTGGGCGAATACGACTATGAGTCCATCATGCATTACGGTGCGCAGTTTTTCTCTGAAAATGGTCATGCCACGATAGTGCCCTTGTTTGCCGATCCGTCAGTCATTGGCCAACGCAATGCGCCTAGTGAAGGTGATATTAAATCGATCGGGCGAATGTATTTCGGCGCTGATGATAACGGCATCGTGCAAATTCCCACGGCGAATATCTCAAATTCGAACGGATACCAGAGTCAGGCGTCGGTGGGTAAATTGTACGCTGACCAAGGTGCATCGGAAAATGCAGGTGCCGGTAGTTACTCATTACTGTTGTTACTACTATACTGGGTGTTACAACTTCACAGAGTAAAACAGAACCATGCGCGGAGCGGGCGGCACTAACGGCGGTGAATGGTCTTTTTTGATCGGCTTGGTCATGATGATCGCCGGCTTCTACTTGTTACTTAATTCCATTGTTATCAGCACCCATTTCGGGTTTGGCATGCGCCTGTATGGCATTGGTGGGTTTGCAATAACCAGCGGCATTTTAATGATCCCGTTTATTGCTGGCGTTATTTTTCTCTTCTACAACAGTAAAAATCCGATTGGTTGGCTTCTAGCGTTGGGGTCTTTGGTGGCGCTTATTGTTGGTGTATTGGTTAACGCTGAATTTCGACTGGCCAATATGAGTGCTTTTAATTTAATCGTGATATTGGTGTTGTCTTTCGGTGGCTTAGGCTTGTTCTTGCGATCACTAAAGCATCAGCCTATTTGACGTTAATACCAGTACGTTCTCGAAAAGCTTATATGAGCACTTAATCTGTGCGCATATCTTTATCGATACGCTTGTCGATGCGCTTGTCGGCACCGCCAATCTGTAGCGCCGTGTAGTTTGCCTAAGTGTCAGTTGCGCGTTAAGTATCCGTTGCACCTAACAAGGTGCGCAGTTGAGACACGTCATAACGTTGAATGTTTTTAGCATCCAACTGTTCGCACAAACGTTCCACTCTTTCTTGATTATCTTTTGCCACAGCGCCATCGTCATGCTGCGTGCTGTTTTCAAAACCGATACGCACGCCGCCACCGGCTATGGCGGTGTCGACCAGGCATTGGGTTTCTGTTTGTCCAAATGCGCACAGCATCCACAGCAAACCTGATTTCGCCAATAGATCCACCACTAACGCGTTCTCATTCACATCGGCGAACAATGCATCGGTATACCTACCGATAACCATAAGCACGGTGTTGTGTTCAGCCGGGATAATGCCTCTTTGCTTTAAATCCAGGAACAGTTGTAAGTCTTGTTCGCCGTAAAGAATGTGTTGTATGCCAACCGATTCTTTAAACGTCCAATGGTAAAAATCGTGAGCCCGTTTTTCAGTGTCGGCTGTTATCGGTTGATCGTGTTTCGGGCCGCGCCATATTTCCCGCAGCGCCACGCTGGCAAACTCAGGTTTGAGTGCTTTTACCAGTTCAATTTGCTGCTCAGGTAAGTAATGCCCAAAAGCTTCTGTGGTTATCTGTACCGGAAAATCTTGCCCTAGGCGAGTAGCCGCTTTCGCTAACAGAGAGCCATACTGCTCGGCATCTAGCACGTGTTTATGCTGGCTATCGCGCACATGTGCATGCAATGCCTGTACACCCAGTTGCTGGCATTGCGCGGCAACTTCTATGGTTTCGTCAACGGTGATCGGTATCGCGGAGTGATCCGATTTCGTCAGCCGAGCACCGTTCGGTGCCAGCATAATTGCGGTGGTATTGGCGCCGGGAAGTACAGGCTTGGACAAACTCATAGCAGTATGGCCTTGTTAGGTATAGTGCCAGCCCATAGGGGTAAATGTACGGCACGTTTGGAGGCGCTATTGTAACTAGGTACACACAAATTTGCCGGGGCGGAATGTAGAACCAGCTATAATCTAGCGGTTTGTGGTTACACGGCAGAAATGATGTGAATCAGGTCAGCTTACAGGGCCGCAAATTGGCGCTAAAAAGCTCAAATGATACGTTATCCGCCACGCTATTATAATAATAGTCACGCAAACTAAGCGTCTTGATTCGCGCTCGAACAGTTAGAAGGTTTCACTCATTCATGACACGCTATTCCGGTATCGGCCTGCTCAAACACGCCCTGCATCACCAAGAAAATTGGCAACGTATGTGGCGCAACCCAAAACCGCGCGATCACTACGACTTTATCGTTGTTGGTGGCGGTGGCCATGGTTTGGCAACGGCTTATTATTTAGCCAAAGTGCACCAGAAAGCCAATATTGCCGTGGTCGAGAAGGGCTGGCTTGGCGGCGGAAATACCGGACGCAACACCACCATTGTGCGATCTAATTATCTCTGGGATGAAGCGGCGCACTTGTATGAACATGCCATGAAGCTCTGGGAAGGATTATCCCAAGACCTCAATTACAACGTCATGTTTTCCCAGCGCGGCGTCATGAACCTTGGCCACAACCTGCAAGACATGCGCGATATCCAACGTCGTGTTAATGCGAACCGGCTTAACGGTATCGACAGCGAAGTGTTGGATGCCCAACAATGTAAAGAAATTGTGCCCATCATGGACTGCTCTTCCAGCACACGTTACCCGGTGTTGGGTGCCAGCTGGCAGCCCAGAGCCGGGGTGGCGCGGCATGATGCCGTGGCTTGGGGTTATGCCCGTGCTGCCGATGCCTTAGGCGTTGACATCATTCAACAAACCGAAGTGGTGGATATTGTCGTCGAAGATGGTGTGGCAGTTGGCATTCAAACCAAGCAACACGGTTTGATCAAGGCGGGCCGAATTGGTTGTGTGACAGCCGGGCATTCCGGTGTGCTAGCGGGTATGGCCGGTTTTGAATTGCCAGTAGAGTCTCATCCCTTACAGGCGTTTGTATCAGAACCGATTAAGCCGATCCTCGACACGGTTGTGATGTCGAATGCGGTACACGGCTATATGTCGCAGTCGGATAAAGGCGATCTGGTGATTGGTGCCGGTATCGATGGTTACGTTGGCTATGGTCAACGGGGTTCCTATCCGGTTATCGAACATACGGTGCACGCCATCATGGAATTGTTTCCAGTAGTGAGCCGTGTGCACATGAACCGACAGTGGGGCGGTATTGTGGATACCACGCCCGATGCCTGTCCGATTATTTCAGCCACACCGGTTGAAAATCTGTTTTTTAATTGTGGCTGGGGAACCGGCGGTTTTAAAGCCACACCGGGTTCAGGTCATGTTTTTGCCGATATGCTCGCGAATGGCAAACCCAATAAATTATGCAAAGCCTTCAATATGTTCCGGTTTCATGATGGCGCTTTGATCGATGAACACGGTGCCGCCGGTGTGGCGCATTAGTAACGGATAAATCACGTTATGTTTTTATTGTATTGCCCGCACTGCGAAGAGCACCGGGAAGAAGAAGAGTTTCACGCTAGCGGCCAAGCGCATTTGGCCAGACCAACCGACCCAGACAACTGCACTGATGTGGAGTGGGGTGAGTTTCTTTACTTTCGGAAAAATCCGAAAGGCTTGCATCGCGAGTTATGGCATCACAGCGCTGGCTGCCGCAAGTACTTTAATGTGCTGCGTAATACGGCCAGCTATGAAATTATCGGCAGTTACAAAGTGGGTGATTGGCTCGATGCACCTGGCGAGAAAAAATCATGACTAACGTGATCAATAAAATAGAACAACCCTACCGCTTGCCTTCTGGTGGTGTATTAAACCGAGACAAAGAACTCACGTTCCGGTTCAACAACAAATACTACAAAGGCTACGAAGGCGACACCGTTGCATCGGCCTTGTTAGCCAATGGTGTCAAAATTGTTGGTCGCAGTTTCAAATACTCAAGGCCGCGCGGCATCATGGGTTCAGGTGTTGAAGAGCCGAATGCGATATTGCAGCTGGGTGCAACAGAAGCCACGCAAACGCCCAACGTGAAGGCCACGGAACAACCGTTGTTCGATGGCCTGGTGTGCAGTTCGGTTAATGGTTGGCCCAGCGTTAATGTTGATGCCATGAGCGTAGTGGGTTCGGTGGGTGGCAGCGTGATGGGGCCGGGCTTTTACTATAAAACGTTTATGTATCCTGCCTCCATGTGGGAGACTTACGAAAAATTTATTCGTAAAGCTGCTGGGCTTGGCCGCAGTTCCAAAGAGCGCGATCCTGATCGTTATGATCACATGCACCACCATGCCGACATCATGATTGTAGGTGGCGGTGTTGCAGGCTTGGTGGCGGCTCAGCTCGCTGCCCGTAATGGTGCGCGCGTAATCATTGCCGATGAACAGCCTAAAATGGGTGGTGCGTTACTGAGTAGTTTATCTACGTTATCAAACCAACCCGCTGCAGATTGGATCAACAGCGTTTGCGATGAGTTGGATCAGAACGCAAACGTTATTCGACTGTGCAATTCGGTGGTCACCGGTTTACACGATCAAAACTACTTAACCATTAATGAACGCTCCAGCCATCATCTTGGTGATTCAGCACCCGATGGCAAAGTGCGAGAGCGTATTCATAAAGTACGGGCGAAAGCCGTGGTGCTTGCTACCGGTGCGCATGAACGGCCGTTAGTGTTTGCTAACAACGACGTGCCTGGTTGCATGTTGTGTTCAGCAGTGTCTACTTACATAAGACGTTATGCCGTGGTGCCCGGTTCTTCGCTGGTTGTGATGACAACAAACGATCAAGGTTATCAGTGCGCGTTAGACTGGGAAAGCATTGGCCGGGATGTAGTGGCTATTGTAGATACCCGCAGTGAGCCCAAAGGCGCTATTGTTGCTGAAGCCAAAAGCCGCGGCATACGTGTTGTTACAGGCTCTGCGGTTATAGAAGTTAAAGGTGGGCGTCGTGTTAGCGGTGCTGTTATTGCACCGATCAACCCTGCTGGTACGTTTGTAACTGGCGAATCAATTGTTGAAAGCTGCGACACCGTGGCAAGCTCCGGTGGCTGGAGCCCTGCAGTTCATCTTTCGTGTCATACCGGCACACGCCCGGTTTGGCGCGATGACATTGCGGGTTTTATTCCTGGAAAGTCTCACGAAGCTGTATTCTCAGCAGGCAGCGTGGCAGGCGAACACGCCTTACCCGATGCGTTAAACAGCGGTGTGCAAGCGGCCTGTGATGCGCTTGAAGCATCGCTGGGTTTAAGTGCAAATGCGTTGCAGAAACCGGACATCCCAACAACACAGTCAGTACATGTTGATGATTCGATGGCGATGTTTTTAGTACCGCACACCAAAGCACCGAGCCGCGCACCCAAGCAATTTGTCGATATGCAAAACGATGTCACCGCTGCTGGCATCCAAATGGCCACACGCGAAGGCTTTGAATCGATCGAACACGTGAAGCGTTATACCGCCATGGGCTTTGGTACCGACCAAGGTAAAACCGGCAACATCAATGGCATGGCAATCGCTGCTAATACCTTGGGCCAAACCATACCTGAAACCGGCACAACGATGTTTCGGCCAAACTATACGCCAGTAACATTTGGCGCTGTTGCCGGTGCGCATGTGGGTAAATTATTCGACCCACAACGTTTTACACCGATGCATCAATGGCATCTGGACAATGGCGCTAAATTTGAGCCGGTAGGCCAGTGGATGCGTGCTTGGTACTTTCCGCGCGAAGGTGAAACCATGCAACAAGCGTTGTCGCGTGAGTGCTTAGCCACACGTAACGATGTGGGTATTCTGGATGCATCAACCTTGGGTAAAATTGATATTCAGGGAAAAGATGCCCGAGAGTTTATTGGCCGTGTGTACACCAACGCATGGGCAAAGCTTGCGCCTGGTCGTTGCCGTTATGGCTTAATGTGTGGTGAAGACGGCATGGTGATGGATGACGGCGTAACCTCATGCCTTGCCGATAACCATTATCTAATGACCACCACAACCGGCGGCGCTGCCACTGTATTGAACTGGTTAGAGCTGTATCACCAAACCGAATGGCCCGACATGGACGTAAGCTTTACCAGCGTTACCGACCATTGGGCAACTATGACCATCTCCGGGCCTAAAAGCCGCAGCTTACTCAGCGAGCTTTGCAGCGATATCGATTTATCCAGCGAAGCGTTCAAGTTTATGGACTGGCGGGCAGGCACGGTGGCTAATGTACCGGCCAGGGTATACCGCATTTCGTTTACAGGTGAACTGTCGTATGAAATTAACGTACCTGCGCATTTTGGTTTGCATGTATGGCGAGCCTTATTCGACAAAGGCGCAGCGTATAACTTAACGCCGTATGGCACAGAAAGCATGCACGTTTTACGCGCCGAAAAAGGTTTTGTCATTGTGGGTCAGGATACCGATGGATCGATAACGCCCTACGACATGAACCATGCTTGGGCGGTATCGAAT
>CALDTX010000165.1 GCA_937923565.1 uncultured Granulosicoccaceae bacterium
AAGCTGCATTAGGCCAACAGCGCCAGCGCTGGACACAATATCGTGAATAAACGCCGATTCGCGACGCATAACACCAAAGGCCCAAGCTGGCTCTATCGTATTCTTTTGCGCTTGCTGTTCTACTGCATCCAAGTAGGCTATCGGGAATCGCAAACTCAGCGCCTGCTTTTTTTCAGCCTTGCCAGCGCTAAAAATAGCCCGATCCACTAAACCCCATTGCTCCGCAAGCACAGCCATTGTAGCCAGCTGCTCTGTATCTGCATTGAGCATCGCGTTGTTCCACTCCCGGCGGCCTTCACTGTTGAGCTTTACGGCATAATATTCCCGCGCTCGAATCAGTCGGTCGTCGCTTGCCAAGGCTTCAAGCTGCTTGTCTGCAACAACGATCGGAACATCTTGTATCGCGTAAGGTTTGCCAACTTTATCGGCTGCCAGAAAACCATAATAGGTGGCTAATTGGCTGAGCTGCTCGAACATGGTGGCGGCTAAATCCGTGTGGCCGGACTCTTCAAACGCTCTGGCCTCCCAATAAGCCCAGTGATCTTCAACCTGCTCTTGCTTCGGTAAGCGTTTTATTTCTTTTAAAACTGAGAGCCAGTCTTGCGCATACAGCGCAGCTCTTACCCGCCACTCTTTTAACTCCAGATCATCGTCACGCGCCTGTAGGCTGTTTAACCACCGATAAGCTTCTGGCAGACGCCGATAGGCACCACGCATGGCCAACAGGCGGTGTGTATCGTAATAGCGGTCGGGGTAGAAGCCGTACTTGGGGTGGTTTTCCAACCAATGGTTCATCGCAGCCACCGGGTCGTCCTTCGACCACGCCAGCACTAAATCGACGAACATCCGTCGGTTTAGCTGTGTGTTCTTTGCTAGCACGCCGCTGTTTAAAAACGACTCAGGGCTGCTTAATGCATCAATCCAATCCTGAACACGTTTTCGATCTTTGGTAGACAAATAATGCAAAACCGGCTTGGCGAAGGTTGGTTTATCGTCTTCCATAGCACGATAAACGCGGGTCCAGATAGCGCTGACCGGTGGCACTTTAGAAGCTTCTAGCTTTGCCAGCGCGTCTTTACACGATTCGCTTCGATTACCAGGCGCAGTCCACAGCGTAACGGCGGCTTCATCCCAAACGGGCTGCGTCCCCTTTACCAAATTACTGGCGAGCGTTCGGCACGGGTTTTCGCGTGAGAATTCCAGGTTAGAGGCCTGAGTGTAGTCGTGCCATTTTTCTTGTCTGGCAAAACGGCTCTGTACGTACTGTGTTAAGCGGCGCGTTAGAGAGCTGTTTTGGTAGCGTTGGTGGAAGTCTGCAATTTTTTTAAGATCTGCGGCTTTTGCTTGCGGCTGGGCAAAGAATTTTCGGTGCTGCTCGTAATCAAGAAACTCAACAATTGGATAATTGTCCAGCTGCTTTCTCAGTTTGGCAAACTCTGACTGATTACCGGATTGCAGCGCAGCTCGAGCCTGCAGAAATACGGCACGATCTGAGTCGTAGGAAACATCGGCAGCATGAGCGATCGGGCTGATTGTTGACACAAGCAGCAAGCTGACACCGAACGCAACATGCGCTACAGCTGATCGATTCATCAATTTCAGGTTCTCATCCCCAGTATCCGGCCTTAACAGCTGCAAATGCGTAAAAAGCGGATACAATTATGCTTATATTAAAAGCGTAGTACTCGGAATCCGAAATGCAAGCACCCTCTGATGCACATGATGCCAACTCGCATGCGCAGTCACAAGCATTCATTAATTTATCGGGCTATCGATTCGTCGAAATAGATAACCTGCCTGAACTGCGTGCAGATATGCATGCGGCATTCTCCGCTATCGGCATCATGGGTACCGTTCTTATTGCCGAAGAAGGCATCAATGCTGCACTTGCAGGCACCAGAAATCAAGCCGACCAAGCCAAACAGTGGCTCGACAATGACCACCGGCTGGCTTCTTTGTGGCTTAAGGAAAGCGAATCCGACATTTTGCCGTTTTCAAAGCTTAAGGTAAAAATTCGCGACGAAATAATTACTTTCCAACCAAAACAAAGTAACCGGGTATCACCAGCGAAAACGCCCGCGCCGGCCATCGAGCCCACAGCCGTTAAACAGTGGCTCAACGCTGACAAACCGTTTTGTTTGTTAGACACGCGAAACACCTACGAAATTGAATCTGGCACGTTCGAAAAAGCACTAGACCTTTCGATCGATAATTTTCGCGATTTCCCGGCCGCCGTGGCAAAGGCCGTGGAAGATGGTGTTATTGATAAATCAACGCCTATGGTCACTTTTTGCACCGGCGGAATCCGTTGTGAAAAAGCGGCACCTTATCTAATTGAACAGGGCTTTAAAGAGGTTTACCAAATTGAGGGTGGCATTCTGAACTACTTCGACCAGTGCGGCGGTGAGCACTGGAAAGGCGATTGCTTTGTTTTCGATGACCGCGTTGAAATTGATACGAACTTGCAACCAACAGGCGCTGCCCGCTGTGATAATTGTCGCCGCGCAGTCAACGACGAGCACGATCCTTGTACCTGTGAATCGCTGCGCCAACGTAGCTAAACCAACATGGCTAGTACACAAACGTCGTTGACACACCGGTGAAGTTGATAGGCCAAACAGCGAACCAGTCAAGGTGGTGGGTTACGCCTGCGTAACCGAGCATCAATCAGGCATCGTTGCCATTGAGATGGTGTAACTCTTCCCCTGTTTAACTTTCGTGTAATTACCGAACACATCATTAAACGCACGTTTTACGAACTGCCTTAAGCCATTAATGGTAACCACAACGATCTGAGCACCCGGTTGCATACGGGCTTTGGCGTCATAAAAGGTGATGTAGAACATCTCATTTCCCACCTTTGCTGGCAAGTTCGACACGACCAAGCTCAGCGCAATATCTTCTGGCACATGGCTTAAACCGTTACTTAAATAGGCTTTAGCATTCGTTAAGCCATTGAGCTGAGCGTTTCGGTTGGCGTATTCGACAGCCAAAAAATCTTTATCGATCATATGAACTTCGCCAGCAACGCATTGCGACGCAATAGCCAAACCCAAAGGCCCATAGCCGCAGCCGATATCCAGCACAACATCATCCGACTTAACACTCATATTCGCCAACAACAGCTCTGTACCTTCGTCGATAGCGCGCGGTGAGAAAAGGCCCCACGTTGTTTTGAACTGTAGAGGTCGGCCCAGCAGCGTGGCCTGCACGTTTAAGTCGGCTCGAAGTCGCTTTATCGACTCTGGGGATGCATCTATGGCTGGCATGTATAAAGTCTTGTGATTAAAAATCCAATGGAGCAAAAGCAGGTTTCGCAACCCAATAACCGCATTGTGGCGCGTATCAACTCACAGCTTCCAAGCTAACTGGCAGTTCAATAGTAAATATTGCGTGCCTGATGCGTTCATTATCGTGCAAAAAGCTGGTTTATTGGTTAGAGTTTGCACCATTAGAGCAAATTGCTCAGGAGAATTTAATGCGTTTAATCTTGTTGGGTGGTCCGGGTGCCGGTAAAGGCACGCAGGCTGGGCTTTTGGCCGAAAAATTCGGCATACCCCAAATTTCCACAGGCGATATGTTAAGAGCGGCATTTAAAAAAAACACACCGCTGGGAATAGCAGCAAAAGCGGTCATCGATCGTGGCGAGCTGGTTTCCGACGACATTATCGTTGAACTGGTCAAAGAACGCATTATTTTGAGCGACTGTGAGAATGGTTATTTGCTCGATGGCTTTCCGCGCACCATTGGGCAAGCAGACGTACTTAAAAACGAGCGCATCCTTCTCGATGCGGTGATCGAGATCGAAGTGGACCACAATGAAATCATTAAACGAGTAAGCGGACGACGTGTCCATGAAGCCTCAGGCCGCACCTACCACATTCTGTACAACCCACCCAAAGTCGACAATATCGACGACGAAACCGGCGAAGCACTCATCCAGAGAGACGACGATCAAGAAGAAACCATACGTCGCCGTTTGGATGTTTACGAAGAGCAAACCGCACCACTAAAATCTTACTATAAGCAATGGTTCGACTCAGGCGACGCAGACGCCCCGAAATACCTGAAAATTAACGGACTCGGAGAAGTGGCTGAGGTGCAGGAAAGAATACTGTCAGGTTTAGCTGTCTAGAGTAACGCTTTCGATCATCGCCTAAACGGCGATGATCATTCAAGCTGTCTGTAAAAACCGGCCTTAAAGCAGCGCGTGCCGCATACTTCTTAGGGTGGCTTCTGGTTGCTCTGCCAACATCATGTGCCCACATTGTTCTAAAACGAGCAACTCTCCGCCTACGTGTTGATGCGCCTGCTTGGCCATTTTTAACGGTGTCATTCGGTCGCTATCGCCTGCGACAATGGTTGTTTGCATAGCAGAACCTTTAACACGCTCCATTGCAGCGACAGCACTGTCGGTGTAGTCATTACAAGCGTTTAAGTCGTTATACAAAACCCCGTCGCCAGCTTGCTCCAGCAGGGCTTCTGCAGCGTTATAAATGCTAATGCCGGATATGGGGTTGTTGCCCATGCGAGACTCAAAACTGTGCCCAAAAAAGTTAACCATGTCGATTGCGGCATGTTCATTATTTTTTGCTGCATTCAACAAGGCATCACCAACAACCATCGGTACCGCCGTACCCAGTAAGACCAGTTTGCTAACATTTTGCGCATTCAGTGAGGCAGCGTGCAAAGTCACCAACGAACCCATGCTATGACCACAGTAACTCACTTGATCCAGCGATATCGGATGACTTTCAGACAGCGAAACCATTAATTGATTGATCCACTCGCCCATGGCGTCAATCGTTACGAGCAATTCGCCCTCACTGTCAGCATGTCCGGGGAGATCAGGGATAATCAAGTTATACCCGTGGCGCGCAAAATAACGGCCAAATAACACCCACACAGTTTTGTCTAAGCCCGCACCGTGCACTAAGACTAACGAAGGTAAACCGGCTTCCCACGGTTTTCCGCCATCGCCTACAAATGTTTTTACACCATTGAATTCAACAATCATGCGCTTACTCTCTGTGCACGTTTTAACGCTTGTGCTAAATCTTGTTCGAGGTCGTCAATGTCTTCAAGCCCAACAGACAAACGCACTAGCCCAGCCGACACACCCGCTTTAATTAAATCGGCATCGTCCATGCGAGAGTGTGTTGTACTGGCAGGATGAATAACCAATGACTTAGCATCACCCACATTGGCCAAGTGTGAAAACAACTGCAGTGATTCTATAAACACCTGACCGGCTTTGCGCCCACCTTTTAATTCAAAACTAAATACCGCCCCTGAGCCCTTAGGCAATAGTGTTTTAGCCAGCTCATGATCCGGATGTTCAGGACGTGCTGGATGATGCACATGCGATACAGCATCGTTATCCGCTAAAAAATGCACTAAGCGTTCGCTATTAGCAACATGCCGATCCATGCGCATACCCAGCGTTTCAACGCCTTGCAGTAAATGAAACGCATTGCCCGGTGAAAGGCACGCACCAAAGTCACGCAAGCCCTCTTTACGCGCTCTCATGATGTAAGCATACGGGCCGAACTCTTCAACAAAATTCATTCCGTGAAAACCAGCATACGGTTCTGCCAATTCAGGAAAACGACCAGAGCCTTTCCAATCGAATCGGCCGCTATCAATGAGTGCACCACCTATGGCAACACCGTGCCCACCGAGAAACTTGGTAACCGAATGCATGATGATATCGGCTCCATGTTCGATAGGCTTCATAAGGTAAGGCGTGGTCAGCGTTGCATCAACCATCAACGGGATGCCGTGCCGATGAGCGATTTCTGATACAACGGGAATATTCAGAATTTCGCAACGTGGGTTAGCAACAATTTCCGAAAACAGCATTTTGGTGTTTGGGCGTATTGCAGCTTCGAACGCTTCGGGGTCTCTTGGGTCAACAAACGTGGTTTCGACACCAAAACGTGGCAAGGTGTAACTCAACAAGTTATGCGTGCCGCCATACAAAGCGCGTGATGCAACAATGTGTGAACCGGCACCCACAATAGTGCTAATTCCAATATGAATGGCAGCCATACCACTGGCAGTGGCTATAGCACCAACACCACCTTCTAACGAGGCCAGGCGTTCTTCCAGAACACCAACCGTTGGATTTGAAATTCGCGAATAAACATGACCGGCTCTGGCTACATCAAACAAGGATGAAGCTTTGTCTGTGTCGTCGAAAACGAAGGAGGTAGATTGATAAATCGGTGTTGCTCTTGCACCGGTTTGTTTATCGGGCCGTTGGCCTGCATGTAAAGCTTTCGTTTCAAAGCCAAGCGGTTTTATGCCACTCATAATTAACTTCCACTCAATAAAAACGGTTGTGAAACTGCTTAAAACTCAATAAACCAAACCACGATGTAAAGCATACTCTGGAAAGGCTTAAGTAATACCAAACTCTTCTTCGCGCTCTTTTTTTACAACGTCGTAGTGTTCAGTAAGTAAGGCAGACTTGGTAACAATACCAAGCAATCTGGCAAGCTTATCATTTTCGTACCTAACAACTGGTAAAAATTCGACCTGATTCTCCGCCATTTTCTGCAGTGCCGTCACCACATTCATACTGGCTCCAACAGCGTAGTCTGCATCGAAAGCGGCAGCTAATATTGGGTGGTCCATGCCTTGTTCCAAACCATGTGACACAACCTGCTGCAACGTTACACTGCCATAGAATACATCGTCGTCATCGACAATCATGGCCAGGCGTTGCCGCTGCGACACCAACTTTGACTCAACGCCGCCTACCGTGCTTTGTTGATCGATTCTGGAATAGCTCTGCACAATGAGTGGCTCGATGCGATGCGTCATTAACAAACTGATATCGCGACCTGAAGATATATTGATATTACGTTGCGCCAACACCCACCGAAAGTATGAACCGTAGCCGGTAAGGCTCATCACGGTGCTGGCAAAAGCAGCAGCTGTCATGACGCCCAGCGTTATATCGTAATTTCGGGTTAACTCAAACACAATTAGTATGGTGGAAATAGGTGCACCTAGCACAGCCGACGCAACTGCCGCTGTACCGACAATGGCATACACCCCTTGCGAGCTTACCGGAATACCTAATGCGTTTAATAGCAACCAAAAAGAACCGCCGAGCATTGCACCGATGTAAACCGCTGGGCTAAATACCCCACCGGCAAAACCACTACCAATTGCCAGGGCAACTGCGAGCAATTTAAATATTAACAACGACAACAACAGTTGCGCTGCAAGTGAACCCTGAAAAGCTTCCGCTACCGCATTAATACCAACGCTTAGAATCAAGGGAAGTTCCAGCGCGATTAAGCCAATTAACAGGCCCGCTATACCGGGCCTAACCCATTCTGCAACCGGGAACTTAATCCACATTTTCTGAAATGCACCCACCATTATAATGAGCAAACAAGACACAATAGCGCCAAGCACGCCTAACAACGCGAACAACAATAATTCCCATAATGAAGACAACTGATAAGCGGGCAATACAAACAAAGGCTCACTACCGAGCACTAAATCACGAACTACAATGGCCATCATTGCGGCTATAACAACAGGTGCAAATACACGCAAGGTGTAATAACCAACGATAACTTCCAAAGCGAATATAACGGCCGCTATTGGCGTATCGAAAGATGCAGTTACTGCAGCCGCTGCACCACAGCCAAGCAAGGCTAGTGACTGACGACGATTTAAGTCTAGCTTTTCTGCAAGCCAGGCGCTGATAGAGGCACCAATATGCACAGCTGGACCTTCTCTACCCAATGGCGCGCCAACACCTAATGAGATACCTGCAGCTGCTGCCGCACCCAGTCCTGAACGCACTGACATACGAGCACTGTTCAATGCACAAGCTTCCATCACTTCGCTAATGCCGTGGTAGCGTTTTTCCGGTAAAAACTGCATTAACAGACCAACGACCAAACCACCGACGGTTGGCACTAACACGGCCTGCCAGGCAGGCACAGACTCTACAATGTTCGCAAATTGCATTTCGGATGCTTGGCCATAGCCAATGTACTGCACCAGTAAAATGAGCTTAACTAAGCCAATAGTTGCAAGACCAACAATAGCGCCAATACTAGCCGCTAACGCGAACAACATTAACCGCTTGCTTAACGGGGACTGCTGCTGCAAATTTTGCTTAATGCCCAAACAGGATAGCCTTCATCGGAAACCCATGGTTGTACGGGCGAACTTGTTTTTTAATACCGGCATAAACTCAAGACCGAGCAATGCCAGCGAACGCGCATGAGCTGGAATAGTTGCCTTACCCCGAAAACTTCGTGCAAGCGTATCGGTTAGCTGAAGCACTTGTTTTTGATCGTTTGAACGGGCATCAACAAAGCTCTGCATAAAGGCTGCATTAAACAGATTAGGCGGGTTTAACGCTTGCGTTGGCGCACATTCTTTAAGCTTTGCACTTAACCCAGCAACGTCCCGCAACGCCAGGTTATAACCCTGCCCCGCCACCGGGTGCAACAAGCGCGCAGCATTGCCCAGTAAGATCAAACGTTCATCGGTTTGCCGGCGCGCTTCAGTTCGAATTAAGGGTATGAACTGGCGCGCACCAATCGCTTGAAACTTACCCAGCCGATAGCCAAAACTACGTTGCAACTGCTGTAGAAAATCGGAGTCACTTAATTGCTCAAGTGCCTCTTGTTGTGTTGGTTCCACACACCACACAAAGCTAGCCATGTTGTTTGGTCGTGGCAACATCGCCAATGGTCCTGAGGTGGTAAAACGCTCATAGGCAACATGCTGATGATCGCGCTCCAATTGAACGGTACCCAGTACACCGCATTGATCGTAGTCGTGGTGATCAACTGCAATGCCCGCAGCTTCTCGAAGGAATGATGAAATACCATCAACGGCAATCGTTAGTTTAGCCTGCAAACTATACCGTTCATTTCGATGACGCAAACTTAATGTGGCATCGTTTTCATTAACGTTAACTGCATAAGCCTCATAGCCGCTCAAACAACTGACCTCACTTTGCGCCAGCGCACCACGTAAACCTTCAAGCATGGCACTGTTATTAACAACATACCCTAACGCTTTTACCCCATGCTCAGAGGCTTTAAGCCTTGTGCTGCCAAAGTACCCTTTGTGCGAAACATGAACTTCGTTAATCGGGCAGGCATCAGTTGCTACATGCTGCCACAGCCCCTGCGCTTGCAAAAATTGCTGACTACCAGCAGATAATGCCGTACAGCGCTGGTTTAACAATCGCTGCTTCGATAATGATTCGCTTAACTGGGCATCTTTTAACGATTGAGTTTCTCGCGTTTGCTGTCGTTCAATTAACGCTACACGCCACCCCTGCTGGCTCAACATTATTGCCAACGGAACCCCCACCATGCCACCACCCACAATAGCGATGTCTGCAGCGGGCAGTTGCTTTGTGTTGTTTGTCATGGTGGGATTAGCTTGCATGCATTAGCGCTTCAATTTCATCAACTTGCTTGGGCACGGCAGCCGAAATCACTTCGCAACCGGTTTGTGTAACAACCACATCATCTTCTATACGAATGCCGATATTTCGATAACGCTTTGGAATTTTCTTTGCGTCATTTAAATACAATCCGGGCTCCACGGTAACTACCATGCCCGGCTCCAGTAAGCGCCAATTACCTTCTATTTTGTATTCACCCACATCATGTACATCGGCGCCAAGCCAGTGACCTGTTCGATGCATATAGTAGGGTTGATAGGCTTTGTCCCGAAGTAGCGTTGACAGCTTGCCTTTTAAAATGCCTAGCTCGATCAAACCCTTGGTTAACACCTTTAAAGCAGCTTCATGCGCATCATTCCAATGTTTACCAGGCTTAACCGCATCTATGGCTGCAAGCTGCGCATTTAAAACAATGTTGTACACCTTTTTTTGATCTTCAGTGAATACGCCGTTCACGGGAAATGTACGCGTTATGTCGCCAGCATAACCTTCATATTCAGCACCGGAATCTATGAGTACTAAATTCCCATCCAGCAACTTAGATCTGTTTTCGGTGTAATGCAATATGCACCCATTCTCACCGTTTCCGACTATCGGCAAAAACGCATGATCGCAACCATGTCGCTTATACTCAGCGATAAGGCTGGCTTCCAATTCATACTCGTGCTTATTAGGCTTGCAATTTTGCATGGCTTTAATATGCCCTTGCGCAGAAATAGTCGCCGCTTTTTTCATCAGTGCTATTTCAAAACGGCTTTTGTGCAAACGCATATCGTGCAGGTGAAAGTCAAGGGATATAAACGCATCGGGGTCCGCACCGTCGCGCCGACTTGAACGCGCCTGATTCAACCAACCTAATAGTTGCGCATCGAATAGTTGGTCTTTGCCTAACGTATGGTAAACATACTGCTTGCCTTCCAGCAGCCCGGGCAAAATATCATCGATGTCGCTGATTGGAAAGGCATCGTCTGCACCCAGCACTTCGGGAGCACGCTCTACCCCTACTCGCCTACCATGCCAAGTTTCTTTAAGGGGGTCGTTTTCACGACAGAACATGATAAATTGTCCGGCCTTACGGCCAGGTATTAGTACCATCAGGGCTTCAGGCTCATTGAAACCAGATAAATAGTGAAAGTTACTGTCTTGCCGATAGGCGTACTCTGTATCGCGACTGCGAATAGCCTCACGCGCTGCTGGAATAACGGCTATCGCGTTATCGCCCATAATTCGCATTAGCGAGCGACGTCTGCGTTTCAGCTCAGCTGCAAAAGTTTTACTGATCACGATAATTTAGTGCACCTGCTTGTTAGTGGTGTTGACGGGTTGCAACTCTTCGTACATCAAAAGCACTCCAACCCGTACATATTCGGACAGTTCAACGAGCGAGCTTTCATCGCTACCATCGATATTCGACAAGTCGGAAGAATCTATTTCGTTGAAATCGTGGATAAGCTCCGTCGTGTTTTCAGGCAGTGGTTGATTACCACGGCCGGTAACGCCAATACCCACGCCATAGGTGAAGCCGGCACAGAAGTCGCCTAACGCGGTTACTCTGCTTGCCAAAGGGGTGTCGTCGTCGGGTGCTAACGGCACAAAACCGAACTCACTATCGTTTAATGATTCCACAACCCTTGCAAACCAGCTGTCTAGGGCCTTTACATCGGCCGCTTTAAGGCTCAACGAGTCGGGAGAAAGCGTACCAGCGTCGAGTAATTCTGCGAACCAGCGGGTTTTGGCCACACTGCTTGGCAAGCAGCAAAGCAGCCCGCACAATAGCCCATGAGCCTCACTTGCAGCAATTGGAACCTCTAATTGCTTCAAATGAGCTGATATTTTATCAAATTCTGTGTTCACAGCGACGTGATTGCTTGCCAGTAGGGGACCTCTCAAGTATACAATGCAGTGTCGAATACCGCAGGTTCCAACATGAGCACACCCTCGCTAAACCAAGAAATCGAATTGCTCGAAACCCGCCTGAACGAGGTGGCCAATTTGTGCGTCAGCCTACGACAAGAAAATAAGGCACTTCGAGCCCAACAGCACGAGTTAGTGGAAGAACGAGCCAAACTCATTGAAAAAAATGAAATGGCTCGATCACGCGTTGAGCAGATGATCACACGATTGAAATCGATGGAGGCAGGCTAATGAGCACAAGCGGTAAAAAAGAGTCACAATCGGACGGCGTGGAACCTCGGCCAGTCAAATTACGTATACTCGACAAAGAAGTCCAACTAGCCTGCAAACCAGACGAAGAAAACGATTTATTAAAAGCTGCACAGCATGTAGACAAATCAATGCGTGAACTGCGTGCGCGCAACTCATCGTCAAGCATAGAAAAAATCGCTATCGTTGTTGCCATCAACACAGCTAACGCGTTATTACAATCGCAATCTGGGGATAAATCGGATAAAAAAGTAGCGAACCAGCTTGCATCAATTAATGCAAAACTTGAGGCTTTGCTCGAAGCGTAAACAAACTAAATTTGTAACCTTGCTGGCTCTGCAACAAAGCTGTGATCGTGCTACGCTAGAATCGTATCTTCTGCGGTGTTTGTCATTCGGTTGGGTATATCCCTTGAGCCTAATTTCTCACCCCGGGGGTGATCTGGTCATTGTTGTTGTGCACGTCCGCTACGGCGGGAAGCCTGATACAATTCCAGTTACTCCCACCTGAACCGACTGGTTCAAGGTAGCACACCGGAAACGGCACTCGTGGTTGATACACTTAATAACAATGACGAACGCAGTACCCTTCGCACGCGAATCTGCGCACAACGCAAAGCTTTAACATCAAAACAACTGCATAAAGCCGAACTCGCTTTAATGCGGCACTGCTTACCTTTAGTTAACAACGTAAAGTCTATTGCAGGTTACAAAGCTATTAATGGCGAAATAGCCGTAGATGCTTTACTTAACACCTGTGCTGAAAAACAAGCGACCACCTTATTACCCATCATGCGCGGCAAACAATTGTTGTTTGCACCCTTTAACAAAAACACATCTTTTATTACACATGGGTTTGGTATCGATGAACCAGACGTAGCTGAAGGAGCACTTTGGCAACCCATGGATATCGAAGCTGTGTTAGTGCCACTGGTTGCGTTCGATGCACAATGTCATCGCATTGGCATGGGTGGTGGTTTTTACGATCGTAGTTTTACCGAACGGCGCTCACAGCAAGCGCCGCCGTTACTCATAGGTGTAGCCCATGCATGTCAACAACAACCGCAAGTACCTAACGACTGGTGGGATGTTCCTTTGGATTTCGTTGTCACAGACGAACAAGTGATTAAGCGTCCAAGCAATTAAAAAGGTTTTTAGCTATGTCTGACCAACACGACAATGCGATGATGGAAAACTTATATTGGTGGGGAGTTCCAACACTCTTTCGCTGCCCCCACATTGGACCCGACGATCAAGACATCGCACTGGTTGGCGTACCGCATTCAACAGGTAACGGCACAACAGAACGCGACCAACATCTTGGGCCAAGAGCTGTAAGAAACGTATCTGCCGTACTCAGGCGTATGCACAACGAATTCAAAATTGACCCATGGACCGCAGCCCGCATAGCCGATGTTGGCGATGTGCCCTTTCCACGAGCCAACGACAACGAAGACTGCATCAGACAAATAACAACCTTTTACAGCGCCCTTGATGCAGCAGGCTCAAGACCAGTATCTGTGGGTGGCGACCATTCCATCACAGGCGGTATTGTGCAAGCATTAGGCAAAGGCAACATCACCAACGGTGAGCCCGTGTGCTTCCTACATTTAGATGCGCATACCGACGTATTCACTAAAGTAGATCATTTCCTCGGTGCAAAAAAATCGGCAGCTCACTGGGGCGCCTACCTTGCCGATCAAGGTATGGTTGACCCTTCACATTCAATGCAAATTGGCTTACGCGGACATGCACGTACATTGGATTGGCTGGAGCCCTCCTATGAATACGGCTACAACGTCGTGACAATGAAGGAATATAAAAAACGTGGTGCAGCTGACGTTGTCGCCCAGATAAAAGACGTGTTACAGGGAAAGCCGGTCTACATCACTTTTGATCTGGATTGCCTCGACCCAACCATAGCACCCGGTGTATCCAATATCGAACCTGGAGAAAAAGGCTTTGATATCGATCAGGCTGTAGAACTGCTACATGCCGTTCGCGGTATGAATATTGTCGGCGCAGATATCGTTTGTATGATGCCTACCAAAGACAGCCCTAATCAAATTACTGCACTTACCGGGTCTGCATTGATGTTTGAAATGATTTGCATGATGGCCGAGAACGTACAGGCAAATTATCTACGCGGCTAACATTACGCTTATTGAAGAAATAACTCTACCGCAGGATTAT
>CALDTX010000166.1 GCA_937923565.1 uncultured Granulosicoccaceae bacterium
CTGCAACCGTCACAAGGTAATTCTGCTTCAATGCTTGAGCTTGTACGTATCGGTGTTAGCCGCGCAGCCACGTTGTTCGGCTGGCTGGCATCGATCACATTACTGGCTATTATGGCAACCACATTTATAGATGTTATCGGCAGAACTTTTTTTGGTCGGGCTTTGGTTGGAACCGTTGAGTCGGTAGAAATTTTAATGGGTGTTCTGGTGTTTAGTGCTCTGGCGCTTACCGAAGTTCATCGTAAACATATTGTTGTAGAAACGTTTCAATCACTTTTCCCAAGACCGATCAAACGGCTATCCATTATCGTAAACCTGATATTAGCGGTAGCCATCACGGCGTTGCTCGCACGGCAGTTGATCATAAAAACTATTGAAATTTTGCAAGAGCAAGAGTACACGCAAATCCTGGAACTACCCTACTGGCCGAGCGCCATACTGATGTCTGCCGGTATTGTGCTGTTTTTGCTGGTGTTGGTATTGCGATTGATCGATACCGTGATCAACAAAGAACACTCACAGCCCGATGGCCATTGAATTACTGGTTCCAGTAGTATTCGTTTCGCTGTTTGCCTTATTGATACTGGGCGCACACCTTGGTTTGGCGATGTCAGCTGTGGCGATCTTTGGCACCAGCATGATTATCGGTTTGGATGGCGCTTTGTCTTTAGCGGGCTTATCGGTTTACGAATCGGCGCAGAGCTTTGATTTAAGCGTCATTCCGTTGTTTGTTCTAATGGGCACATTCGCGTCTAAATCGGGTATATCTGCCGACTTATTTTCGGCATTTAATACGTGGCTTCGGCATCGCAAAGCCGGCTTAGCGCATGCCAGCATTGCCGCTTGCGCAGCGTTTGGCGCTGTTTGCGGATCCTCACTTGCCACAGCTGCAACCATGGGGCAAGTTGCGCTGCCAGAAATGAAGCGCTTTGGCTACAGCGGTAAATTAGCCACAGGCAGCATTGCCGCTGGCGGCACTATTGGCATTCTTATACCCCCCAGCGTCATCATGCTCATATACGGTATCCTCACCGAAACCAGCATTGGGGATTTATTTTTGGCAGGCATCATTCCGGGTATTTTGCTGACGCTGTTTTTTATGATCACCGTGATTATTTTTACGCGCTTGGATCCAACGGCCGCGCCAAGCATCACGCAGCGATCCGATCCGCAGCTACCGTCCGAAAAATCAGCATTGACGAAAGTATGGCCTACCTTGTTGCTTTTCCTATTGGTTATCGGTGGCATCTATAGCGGTGTTTTTACACCGACAGAAGCAGCAGGCTTTGGCGCTGTGGGCGCTTTAGTGATTGGCTTGCTGATGAAGCGCTTAAATTGGCAAACCGTCGCGCAAAGCCTAACCGATACAGTACAAACCACGTCGATGATTTTTCTCATTCTTATTGGAGCAATTCTATTTTCTGCGTTTTTATCCTTAAGCGGTACGCCAGCGTTAATGGGTAGCTGGGTCGTTGGACTGGATCTTACCCCCTTACTAACCATTGCACTTATCGTGGTTATCTACATTCTACTCGGTGCGTTTCTGGACACCATGGCCATGATCATTCTGTCCGTACCCATCTTCTTTCCCATTGTTATGGATTTAGGGTTCGATCCGGTTTGGTTTGGCGTATTGGTGGTACTAATGGTTGAACTTGCACTGATCACTCCACCCATGGGTATTAACGTGTTTGTGATCAAAGGCCTGTCTAAAGAGGTTCCTTTATCTCAGGTTTTTATCGGCGTATTGCCGTTTTGCATGGCACTGTTATTGATGATCATGTTGGTGATTAGCGTGCCCGAGCTTGTCACTTTTCTGCCGAACCTTGCAAACTAAGTCCGCAGCTGTAAAGAAAACTTGTATTTACTAAACCGTTCAGTAAAAATAGTTGTTCAAGCAAAATTGGATACGGGCTATGCTGCAAGAAGTTGTCGAAGGTAAATGGATAGCCTCGTTTCGCAGAGCACTGCAACTCAACGGTATTGGCAAAGGCAGCCAAATTGCTGTTGTTGCCGAAACACAATCCAGGCCCGTCTTAAGCCAGCTTTGCGGTTTAGCCCTTTACGAACTGGGCGCGCACTACTCCACCATCGTACTGCCCACCCCAGCGCAAACTGCACCTGTACCGGTTAAATCGACCGGCGCATCCAATGCGATTCAACACATGCGACATGTCGTCGAGGCACTAAAACATGTTGAAGTCATTGTGGATGTCACCGTCGAAGGGCTTATCCATGCCGAAGAGTGGCCAGAGATTGAAGCCGCTGGCGTTCGACTTTTTACCATATGCAATGAGCACCCTGAAATTCTCGAACGTACTGAACCAAGAGCCGAACTCGGGCCAAAGGTGCAACTGGGTATCGATATGCTAAACGCTGCTAAAGAGATGCGGGTTAGCAGTAAAGCCGGAACCGATTTGATCATTAATATTCAGGATGCGCCCTGCGGCGGCACACCCGGCTTCTCTACAAGCCCAGGTGGCGTAGCACATTGGCCGGGCGGTCTATGCCTCTGTTTTCCTGCAGAAGGTGCGGTGAATGGTCGTATCGTTATGGCGCCTGGCGATATGAACTTAACCTTCAAATCTTACTTACATCATCCAATCGATTTAACCATTGAAAAAGATTTCATCACGCATATTGGCGGTGACAATTTAGACGCCGACCTATTCCGTGAATACCTGGCCGCATGGGATGACCCAGTGGCTTATGGCATGAGCCATGTTGGCTGGGGCATGAACCCGCGCGCACGTTGGGAGTCTATGGCTCTTTACGATAAACGCGACGTGCAAGGAACAGAATTCAGAGCCTGGGCGGGTAACTTTCTTTGGTCTACCGGTTCCAATCAATATGCAGGTCGTTTCACGCTTGGCCATTTTGACCTACCCATGCGTGCTTGCACCATTTCACTTGATGGAACGCCGGTGGTTATCGATGGCGTTTTACAAGGTGAGCTGGCCTAACTACGGAATCATTATTTTGAGTCAATTTCACGACTATTACGATACCTCCAAATTCAGCGACGGACACATAACGATGCTGGATAAGATCAATGAGCTGGGCCCAAAATTCGCTGAAGCCGCAGTGCAGGTAGATTTACACGCACAATTCCCCACAGACAATTACCAAGCACTGGCCGAACATGGGTTCTTAAAGCTCGTTATTCCAAAAGAATATGGCGGGTATGGTTTTTCGTTGGGCGAGTACGCAACCATCGGTGCTGAAATTGGAAAATATTGCGGGGCAACAGCGTTAACTTTTAATATGCATACCTCATCGATGATGTGGTTGCGCTTTATGTACGAGATGCCCCACCTAACAGCCGATGAAAAAGCCGCGTTTGCTGCTATGCGCGAGCGTCAATTTCCCAAAGTGGTAAACGATCATGCGTTGTTTTCTCAACCCATATCTGAAGGCGGTGTTAACTGGACATCCGACCCCATAAAAACAAACTGCAAAAAAGTTGCAGGCGGTTGGCTTATCAATGGGTTTAAAAAATTCGCATCGTTAGCGGGTCATTGCGATTACTACTCTATTGTTTGTACCGAACATTTCGAGAATCAAGACCCTCGACATGAAGACACAATGGACTTTGCCGTGCATAAAGACGCAAAAGGCTTATCGATTGTTGGCGACTGGGACCCACTGGGTATGCGTGGCACGGTATCACGCGACTTAATTCTGAATGACGTCTTCGTATCTGAAGCAGACCTTATGATGCCTGCCGGCGTTTTTGTGAAAACCCTACCGCACTGGCCTGCCATGATGGCTACCTTAACGCCAGCCTATATGGGCGTTGCACAATCGGCTTATGACTTCACCGTTGCTTATCTGCGCGGCGAGTTGCCAGGACAACCACCGGTTGACCGACGCGTTTACCCAACCAAACGCGCCACTGTGGCTCGGATGTATCTAAAAATAACAGAAATGCGCACGCTCTGGACAAGCGCTTTTTTTGAAGCAAAACCGTTTCCATCAAAAGCGGAAGTGATGCGTTTATACGCTGCACAGTACGCGGTGATGGAAGGGGTACAGGAAATAGCTGCCATGGCAATACGCACTTGCGGAGGGCAAGCCATGCTCAAAAACTTACCGCTGGAACGCATTTACAGAGACAGCCGTTGCGGCGCATTGATGCTGCCTTACACCACAGAAATTATGGAAGACTATCTATCCATGATGACCGTGTACGACATGGACGAAATAGATTCAGCGCCTAACGATACGGTATCTGCGCGTACCTCGCTTTGGCGTCCTTTCGAAGATGCGGTTTAAATGAAAACGTTCAAAGTTCACTGCGCTAAGAAGATGGCCAACGCAACACACGCGTGGCACTTTATTCGCGACTTCGGATCAACATGGCACCCTGACATCGTTAACAATCGAATAGCTGTTGATGCCTCTGGTGCCGTAGTACGCACGTTTACCGACACTAACGGTCATGCCTATAGCGAACAAATAACGTATGCCAGTAATACCGAT
>CALDTX010000167.1 GCA_937923565.1 uncultured Granulosicoccaceae bacterium
GTTTCCGGGGCCGGGCTTAGGCGTTCGTATTTTGGGTGAGGTTAAAAAAGAATATGCCGATGTGTTGCGCGAGGCCGATGCCATTTTCATGGATGCACTTAACCGGCACGATCTTTACAACAAAGTCTCTCAGGCTTTTACCGTTTTTCTACCGGTTAAATCAGTAGGCGTAACGGGCGATGGCAGGCGCTATAACTACGTACTCGCTTTAAGAGCGGTAGAAACCATCGATTTCATGACAGCGCGAGCAGCGCATTTGCCCTATGAGTTTTTGGATGAAGTTTCCAGAGCTATTTGCAATAGCATTCCGCAAGTTTCACGGGTAACCTATGATATATCCAGTAAGCCCCCAGCCACCATTGAATGGGAATAGCGTTAACCGATAACGCTCCTTGGTGGTTGCTGCGTTGTCGATTCGCTAAACGGTAATTGGCTAAATTAAATCTTACAAAATACTGAGAGCGAATTGACTAACACTTCAGCTTTAGTGGGCGCGCCGTTACTGAGCACGATGACCCGGCTTGCCGTACCCGGTGTAATTGGTGCGCTGCTGTTCTCTACATTAGGCTTAATTGAAGCCAGTTTTTTACGGCACACTGGCACTGACGCTTTAGCTGCCATCGCTTTGGTTTTTCCACTAATTATTCTGTGCGCGATGTTTTCAGCCGGCGCTATAGGCGGTGCAGTGAGTGGCCGTACAGCCAGAGCTATTGGTGCTGGCGATGAAAATGAAGCCAGTTCGATTTTAGTGTGCGCGGTTTTTATTTCTTTGCTGGGTGGGTTGTTAAGTTGGATTTTGGTTGTACAGTTCGGCCCTAATTTATACGCCTATGCTACCAACAGCGAAACGGTTCAACAGGCAGCGCAACAATACGCCGCAATGTTGTTCCCGGCAATCACCGCATTTTGGTTGCTCAATATGCTGTGCTCAGTATTACGGGGCGGTGGTGATATGGTACGTCCTGCAGTCGTTGCGGCTGTCATGTTAGTGGCCTATTTTGTTTTAGCAAGCGCCACCATTCCAACGGAAACTAATGATCTGCAGGCCACGATACAGGCAGCGGCTTTGTCGATGGTTGGTGCCTATTTGCTATCGTTGCTGGCAGCGCTTTTTTTCATTGCGCAAAAACGACAACCCATTCGCTTTCGCTTAAGTGCGTTTCGTTGGCAAACGCTACGTAGCATTTTAAGACAAGGCTTAGTAGCCAGTTCGCAATCCGTCATGACAGTAACCTATGCCTTGGTTACCACGGCTTTGTTCAGTCGATTTGGTACTGATTGGTTAGCGGGCTACGGTTTGGCTGTTAGGCTTGAGTTAATTATGGTGCCGATCATCTTCGGCATTGGTGCCTCTCTGATAGCCATAGTCGGTGCTTATGTGGGCGCGGGCCAACGTGAAAAAGCCATTAGTATTGCTTGGCGTGGCATCTGGATAAACGCTGCATTGATTGGTGTTTTGGGTTTATTACTGTCTTTGTTTCCCACGCTATGGTGTGGGGTTGTGGGTAGTGATGCGACGGTAATTGCTCATTGCAGCCAATCTCTTAAAATAATTGCACCCACTTATGCATTTTTCGCGCTTGGCTTGGGTGGTTATTTTGCCAGTCAGGGGCTCGATACACTGAAGTATCCTGTGTTGGGTTCGTTGTTACGGCTCGCTACAGTGAGCAGCGGCCTTTTGTGGGTGGCATCTACCAGTAGCGTTGAAAGCGTACTGTATCTAACGGCCTTTGCAGTGGTTCTCTATGGCGTGTTCGTTATTGCAATGCTCAAATTCAGAGCGTGGCGTTAATAACCGTCAACATTATTCGAACGCCAAAACATCGCCGCAAATTACGTTGATCCCTTAAAATCCTCTGCTAGTCTTTAAAGACTAGTAGCGGGGCCGTGCGCCCAAATTTTAGAGCGTCAACATGAACACAGTTTCAACCAGGCTTTTATGGCTTACAGCTGCGATGATGGTGCTGCTTGCATTGCAGCATCCGGTGCGCGCTGCCATCACTGCCAATGATGTCGATGGCGACGGTGTACACGATACGGTCGACCTCGACGATGATAACGACGGTATCCCGGATATTTTTGAAATAGGAGCCGATGGTTTAGGCATCGACTCCGATAAAGACGGTATGCCTGATCGAGTCGATCTTGATAGCGACAACGACGGTATCCTGGACTGGCAGGAATCCGGTGCTGTCATGTCGGTGGATTTTTCAGCGATTAGCAGTGTGGCGGGCCGGTTAGTGGGTGAAGTGGGTGCCAACGGCTTACTGGACGTTTTGGAAACCAGCCCTGACTCTAATCAGTTGCGTTATCAGCTCATCAATTCCGATGCGCCTGCAGACAACATTTATGATGTACTTGATTTAGACTCCGACAACGACGGGTTGCCCGATTTGATTGAAGCCGGTGTTAATGCCAATTACGATAGTGATGGAGATGCACGCATTGATGCACCGATCGGCACCGTCGGTAATGATGGCATTGCCGACTACCTGCAAACGATTAACGACCAAAGCTGTTGTGATGTCACCGGTGATGGCGTTGATGACGTTATACCCCGCAATACAGATGCGAGCGATTTGCCCGACTATCTCGACTTAGACAGTGATAACGACGGTGCGTTTGATCTTCAGGAAGCCCAAGGGCTCGATACGAATAATGATGGCCGTGTGGATAATGTTGTTGATCTGCATCCGCAAGATGGTTTAGACGATGCCATACGCAGCTTGCCGTTAGTGTTAGGCGACAGTAACGGTAACGGCTTGGTCGATGTTTTAGACCCGTTTGCTGTTATAAGTAACGGTGCAACCGCCGACAACACCACCGGCGGTAATGGTGTCGCTGATGATCAAATGACAGTCTCATCAAGAGATCCGGCAATCCGTCCCGATCTTAACCCTGCTTCGGCAGATGCGCCTTTAGAAGATGATCCGGGCGTTGGCACCGTATTAACCGGATTAAACGCCGGTGGTTGTTCGATTCAATCGTCGCACACCGATTGGTTGCTGCTGCTATTAGCGGTGATTAGCTTGGTGGTTTTGGGTTGGCGCAATACGGTTCGAAGAGTGAAGTGAAATTACAACTTGCAGGATCGTTGCTATTGAGCCTGCAGCTCTTAGCCTGTTCGGTGTTACCGACTAAATCAACCGTCAACGATGTTGATCAGGACGGCATTGTAAATGAGCTGGATGGCTGTCCGCACAGTCCTCACAATGCGTTGGTCGACGAAGATGGCTGCTCGCTGTTTACAGGTACGCTACAAAATGTGGATTTCGCACCGGGCGATTACCGCCTGGATGCAAAAGCCCGCAATGCGCTATCAGGTTTGGTGGATGCATTGCAACAATACCCAGAAGTCAGGATTGCCGTGGGTGGACATACAGATAATCGCGGTTTGGCGGCAGAAAATTTAGCTTTGTCGAAACAACGCGTTATGGCTGTGGTCAGATACTTGGTCATCAACGGTATCGATGGTGATCGATTAGAACCTTTTGGCTATGGTGAGAGCCAACCCATTTTGTCAAACAAAACTGAAGCAGGGCGAGCTGCAAATCGTCGCATAGAGTTGAGTATTGTTGCTCAGTAATCGAACGCCGTGCTAACTAGAACCTATAATATGAACATGCAACCGCTTTCTAAAATGCAAAACCGAGCTCAGCTGGCTCCTGATACCAATACATACCGGCGCAATCGCTCGGTCCTGGTGTTGATGTTGGCAGTCGCTTTCTCCTTGTTTGGCTGTAACACAGCCCCAAAAAACACCAGTGCAGACACACCGGAGGTTGTTAAGGCCGCGACATTGCCGGATGGCTCAATCCGTTACGATACCAGCGATGTTAGAATAGCGCAGTTGTGGGCGGCATCTGATCTGGCTGCCAAACAAGAAGATATCGATAAAGCGCTGGAGCATCTGTTTGCGGCGCTGGAAATCGACCCAAGCAATAGCCTTATTTGGAGTCGATGTGCTGAATTGCAGCTAACCAACAACCAAGCGAGTTTGGCAGAAAACTACGCTGTAAAGTCGAACGCTCTTGCAAACAATAATGAAACACTGCTTCACCGCAACTGGCTTATTATCGAGCATGCCCGCAGTATGCGCGGCGACTTGCTGGGCGTTAGAAGTGCCCACAAAAAAGTGCAAGAGTACCAGTACTAACGCATTAGGCCTTATTGGTCGTAGTGTCCAACCGGAGCAAGGAGGCGCCGGTGTTTGATCATTCAAATTCTATTTCTGACATTCTTGGCGATCAAGGTCAAATCGCCGAACATCTGTCTGGTTTCGCACCGCGAGCTGAGCAACAGCATTTAGCTGAAGCCGTATTCAGCGCGCTGGAAAACCAAGGCACACTGGTTGGCGAGGCTGGCACCGGTATTGGTAAAACCTTTGCGTATTTAGTGCCCGCCCTGTGTTCCGGGCAGCGCGTCATCATATCCACCGGCACCCGGCACCTGCAGGATCAACTGTTCTACAGCGATATGCCGTTGGTGAAAAAGGCGCTTAACACATCTGCAAAAGTCAGCCTTCTCAAGGGTCGCGCCAATTACTTGTGCAAGCACCGGCTCACACGTGCACTGCGTCATCCGGCATTGGCAGACACAGAACATCAGGCGCATTTGCGCATCATTACCGATTGGGCCCGTACCACCGAAACCGGTGATATTGCTGAAGTGATGCATGTGCCCGAAGACTCCTTAGCCTGGAGCTTTATAACGTCGAGCGATGATTTTTGCAGCGAGCATGAGTTCGAAGAACTGGCCGATTGCTTTATCAACAAAGCGCGCAAAAAAGCCCAAGAATCCGATGTCGTGGTGGTTAACCATCATTTATTGTGCGCCGACCTTGCACTCAAAGAAGAAGGCTTTGGCGAACTACTGCCCAGTGCGAATGCGTTTATTATTGATGAAGCCCATCAACTCCCCGACATAGCCGCACAGTTTTTTGGCAAAAGGCTAAGCAGCCGGCAACTGCTCGACTTAGCCCGCGATACCGTCAGTGAACAACTGGCTGAAGCTTCAGACATGCCTGAGCTGCGTGATCTGGCAGGGCAGCTGGAAACCGGTGTCAGGCACTTTCGTTTAGCGTTTGCGATAGACCCAACCAGGGACGCCTGGTCGGCGGTTGCCGAAACGTCTGCCATTGAGCGCGAAATAGAACGTCTATCTGCCGTGCTGGAGGCACTTAGCGATGTACTGGAAAAAGCCGCCTCGCGCGGGAAAGGTTTGGAGAGTTGTTACCGTCGCGTGGTGGTGCACAAGTCGTCGTTGGATCGCTTCTCGAATAACGTTGCCGATGGCGAGTATGTGCATTGGTATGAAACCTACCGAACAGGCTTTAGTTTAAACATGACCCCCATGACCGTGGCCGAGCCGTTTAAACGTGCTCGAGCGGCCATGGCCAGTAGCTGGGTATTTACCTCAGCAACGCTTGCAGTGGGTGGCGACTTTTCACATTTCAAAATTAGTCTGGGTATCGAGGACGCTGATGAGCTTTTGGTGGATAGTCCGTTCGACTATCAACACAATGCCATGTTGTATTTACCAGAAGGCTTGCCTGAGCCTGCACACCGCGGATATACATTATCTGCAATGCAGGCTATCGAGCCTATATTGGCATCCAGCGGAGGACGCGCTTTTTTGTTGTTCACGAGTTACCGGGCCATGCACGCCGCCTACGACTATTTCAAAGGTAATCTCGATTTCCCATTGTTACGTCAAGGGGATCAACCGAAACGAGAACTTATTGAAGCCTTTCAAGCTTGTGGCAATGCCGTGCTTTTCGGTACCAGCAGTTTTTGGGAAGGGGTGGATGTTCGTGGCGAAGCGCTGTCGTGCGTGGTTATCGATAAACTGCCGTTTGGCTCACCCGGCGATCCGGTCATGAGCGCTCGTATCGATCAAATGCGTAGCGTAGGGGGTAATCCATTTTTTGAATATCAACTACCGCAAGCGGCTATTGCGTTAAAGCAGGGTGTTGGTCGATTAATCAGAGATGTCAGTGATACCGGGGTGTTGGTTATTTGTGACCCGCGCATGCGCACCAAAGAGTATGGCGAAGTGTTTATAAACAGCCTACCGCCAATGCCCATAACGCGGGAGCTGAGCGAAGTACAGGATTTCTTTCGACGAGAACGCGAGGAATACCGGGAAGAGGCATGAACTTATTAGCAATAGAAACAGCCACAGACATGTGCTCTGTTGCTTTGGCTGTTGAACAAACCATTCACGTTGAAGAACAACTTGCACCGCAGCAACACGCGCAAATTATTTTACCAATGATTGAAAGCGTGCTTTTAAAAGCTAGCCTAACGGTTAAGCAGCTCGATGGCGTGGTGTTTGGCCAAGGGCCCGGCAGTTTTACTGGTGTGCGTATTGCGGCAGCTGTAACACAAGGTATAGCGTTTGGTGCAAGTGTGCCGGTTTGCGGTGTGTCCACCTTGCAAGCCATGGCACAGCAGGCCATTGAAACCTCAACGCATCAACATGTTTTGGTGTCTTTAGATGCCCGAATGAAAGAAGTTTACTGGTGTGCATACGCGCGTGATAATGCCGGTATTGCTCAACCGATTATTGAAGAACAAGTTTGCGCCGTCGACCAAATCAAATTACCCGCTGCAATGCAAACTGACACATGGCTTTGTTTAGGTTCTGGTGTTGACCAATATGCACAGAGTTTCGATACCGTTCTTAAGAATCTCAAAACAGAATTGCTGAACGATCAAGTGCCTTCGGCTGCACCCATGCTCAGCATCGCACGAGCTACGTTTGAAACGGGTCATGCACTGAGTGCCGATAAAGCGTTGCCAGTTTACCTTCGGAACAAAGTAGCCTTAACTGAGCAGGAACGAGCCAGAGGCGACAGGCTTTAACCACCACAGTGAAATTGCCAATCGAGGTTATTCAATGATTAAACTGGGATTTAGTTAACATTTCTTCGGCGTCGCAGACTGCTGAACAGGCACATTCGGGTCGATACATGGGGTAGCCGGTTTTGGAAAAAACATGTTCGCCTCAGCAATTTACATGACGTCTCAACGCTATCTAGCATTTAAATCCGTTTCAACGTTGGCGGTGCTTACCTTGTTAGTTGCCTGCAACGGTGATTCCAATACGGTATTCGGTTCGATAGAAGCAACAACGGGTGCGAGCAACACGTCCGCTTCATCGGAACAAGCTCAAAGCGAATCGCAGAATCAATCGCAAAATCAAACCGAGACACACACAACAAATACGTCTGATTCTTCAATCCCGGTTGCAGGCAGTACTACCGCGAGTGCGAACAATACGCCATTGGTTACCGCACCAGACGATGCGCAAGTGTTATTGAATACGGGCTACACGTTAAATGGCAGCGTTAAATTTCAGGGTATGCCACAGGCCATTCCGGTTATTGCGTGGCAAAAAACATCGGGCCCGGGGCAAGCCAATTTCACTGACAGTTCAGCAAGCACGACCAGTGTAAGTTTCGATCAGATAGGCACCTATGTTCTAACACTTATTGCTGAAAACGGTGCTCACTCAGCACAAGATTCAATGACGATCAGTGTGTATGCAGAAGCGGTTAATCAAGCCCCGATTGTAAACGCTGGTGCCGATGAAAGCCTGACCATCGACAGCACACTGACTGTATCGGCTACCGCTTCCGATGACGGGTTACCGAATGGTCTACTGACATACGTATGGAGTCAGGTGTCGGGTCCTGGCAACGCAACGTTTGGTTCAACTGACTTGGCTAGTACCAGCGTTACTTTCAGTGCAACAGGCACTTATGAATTAAGCGTTACAGCAAGTGACGGTGAGCTCAATAGCGTAGATTCATTGCAGATTGCGGTCAGCAACGCGGTGGTCACCGATAATAATATTAACAACATCAATGCGGATAACAGCTGGCAGGCGGTTGTTACTGCTAATGGTTCAAAACCTCAAGCCAGACACGAAGCCGGTGGTGTTGCATTCGATAATAAATTTTATTTAATGGGTGGTCGAGGTAGTCGGCAAGTTAATCGCTATTCAGAACTCAATAACTCCTGGGAGAATCTGGGTACACCGTCAATGGAGATGAGTCACTTTCAACCGGTCGTTTATGATGGAAAAATCTATGTGGTGGGTGCGTTAGATTGCTGTTTTCCGAGTGAAAACGTTATTTCGCATGTGCAAGTTTTTGATCCTGTCAGTAAAACCTGGACACAAGGTAGCGAGTTTCCGAGTAACCGGCGTCGAGGTTCTGCGGGTACTGTTGTTTATAACAATAAGATTTATATCGTTGGTGGCTCAACCAACGGTCACGATGGTGGGATGGTGAACTGGTTCGATGAATATAATCCTGCCACGGGTCAATGGAAAGTGTTACCGGATGCACCTACGCAGCGAGATCATTTTAGCGCTGTTATGGTTGGCAGTAAGTTAGTGGCAGCCGGTGGCAGACAAACCGATCACCCGGCCACTTTTCAAAATTTAGTGTCGGCTGTTGATGTTTATGATTTTCAAACAGGCACTTGGACCAACGCGCCCGCTATACCGACCAATAGGGCAGGTGCGGTCGTCGTTGCTCATGGGTCTGAGGCCATAGTGATAGGTGGTGAAACTGACACTGGCTCAGCAGCCTTGGCCAATGTTGAAGCTTATAATGTTAATACGAATTCTTGGCGAAGCCTGAACCCCATCAATACCGCACGTCATAGCGGTGGAGCGGCAATAATTTCTGATGCCATTCATATTGTTTCTGGCAACCTGACAACCGGCGGTGGTAATGAAACCACGAGTCATGAGAAAATAGATCTTAATTAAAACAAACTGGCCCCTAATGTTACTGATCAAATTTTGATGTATAGTTAAATATCAATTCAAAACAACGGTTTATAAGGATATGAACCCAGAATGCTTAAACTGCCCTGCGGGCGATGGAAAAGTGGTCAAAAATGGGCACTTTTTCCGTAAATCTGACTCTCGCAAAATTTCCACTTTTTATTGCAAAACTTGCAAGAAATATTTCTCCAGAGCTACCTTCTCACCGAACTACCGGCAAAAGAAGCGGCGCATTAATCATCGCTTGCTCGTGCTTCTGAGCATGGGTATGACACAACGTGATGCAGCCAGATTTCTTCACGTTGACCGCAAGACAATTGCCAGACGATTG
>CALDTX010000168.1 GCA_937923565.1 uncultured Granulosicoccaceae bacterium
AAAAGTAACAACATCCCAACCCGATGGCTTAACGGTGCCATCAGACAAAAAGATTTTCTCGCTAGCTGACAAATGGCTGTAACGTTTTAACGAATCTGCCGTGCTACGTCCGAACGATACGCGAAAAATAGTATCTTTAGACAGCAATTCGTCCAGATCGCCAATGAGTGCTTTGTCGGTACCCACCACAATGTTCGTGTACCGTTGAGACGAAGAATAGTCTTCAATCCAACGTTGCATATCCACAAAATGTGGCTTCAAAGCGAACGAGGTGTCAGCCACCAGCAAAACAGTGTTTGGATTATTGGTTTTATACCAATGGGCACCGAACCAGAAAAGTAAGTGCAGTACTGCGAACAACCCGAAAACTTTCAACCATTTCATGATGCCACTTACATCTCTGAATTAAGTAAATTGCCAATTCGGTAGGAAGCCGATTCAGCATTGGATTCAATGTAGGCCCCTTCTGCCAAACCTGACAGCTGTCGTAGTTCATCCGACTGTACTTCATAAGCTATGGAATGCACAGGAATGCCAGACCATGCCAAGGCTTCCTGAACCTCTTCCAAACTATGACCACGGTTACGCTCACCATCTGAAAGTACAAATATAATCAACTTGTGATCAGGGTTTTGAGCCTGAAATTCTGATAACAGGTTTGCTGCTACTAACACCGCATCGTTGGTAGCAGTTCGGCCACTGGCGCTTAATCTTTCTACGGCACCAATGAATAAAGACTTTTGCTGAACATCGAATTCTCTGACATAGAGATCGACGTTAACACGCTCATTAAAAGTCACTAAACCAATAGCATTATTAGCACTTATAAGGTCAGAAGATTCAACCAGCGCCTGCTTCAGGTTTCTAATTCTTGTACCATCCATCGAGCCCGACACATCGGCTACAAACACGGCTGCTACTGGTCGCCCACCGGTTTTCTTCTCTTTCCATATACCCTGAGCTTGAGCAATAATGGATGAATCGTCAATTGAGTAAGCATTTTGGTAGTTCGGGTTTCGACCAAAACCAAAGTTTTGCACAGCACTTTGTTGGCTCTCGATGAAACGAGCAAACAATTCCAAAACTTCACGCTCACTTTCATCAGCTTCTGGTGTGGCATATAAGGGACTATCGTGGCGTACACCGAACGGTATAAATTGGTAGTCTTTCATGCCGGTGACATTAACCCAGGACTGGTGCTCCATAACCAATGCATCCAGTACGCCGCTGCCCTGTGCGGCATCGCGCATTTGTAGCGTAGTTTGAGCAACAAACGGCACACCGGTTTGGAAAGCTTCAAAAGCGCTGGCAACATCCGGGCTTAATAACTGCGACTCATCACCCTCGGCAAAAGCATTTAATACAGTCAGTAAAAAGTTCAGACCGGTGCTAGATTGGAAGGGATTGGTATAGCCCATGGAGAACGAGCCATTACTGACATTGGTTAGCAGTTTGGGAATATCCAGCTCACCACCTGAGGTGATCATCTCGGCTTTAGACTTTTTAACAATAATGCCTGCTGTGTTCGGCGCTGTAACTTCAGCAATGGTATCCATTTGAATACCATCTGCATTGAGCATATCTGCCCATAGAAAATTACTCGGTGAAAACGCATCGGGGGTGTAACGACCAGCAAGCATAAACTGCGCACCCAAACCTGAAGCCATTTTTCGAATGTTGATGACAGCTGTTTTACCATTTGAAAGTTGAACCCGCTCTCTATTAAAAACGTTCGCAAGCTCTATATAAAAGCCGTCTCTACCCTTTCCAGCTTTTTCGGAAGAGGTAAAAATTTCTACGGCCTCTACGTTACGGCTGTCTTGTTGCCCGGTTAGCAATGGGTAATCTTTTAGATCGGGAAGCAGCGACGACAAATTAGTTTTACTTAAACGGATATTAGCTCTTACCTGGTTTTCACGAAAAGTCGGCTGTACAGCCGATTCAACCGTTTTGGCAATGGCGGCTTTAGCGCTTTCCGGACTATCCACCTTGGCACCACATGCGCTAATGACAACAGCACTTAACAGCAACGTAATCACGTTTAATTTGTAGCGAAGGCCACTAGAGTTTGTTTGTATTTTCGACATATTCGGTTCCATTTTTTATTTTCCCGATTGACTGGCTATTTCAGCCAAACTAACCAACCGCGCCAATGTGTCCATTCGCTCATAATCACTATAAGAGCGTATATTTGCAACTTCAACCGCCGTGTCAGTGAGTGCTGCAAACAAATCGGTATTGTTGGCTAGCAACGCAGATAGACGGTTACTCTGATCTTTTTGCAGCCCAATCATACGATCGCCGTGATCTCCACCCGATTCGTTACGTGAAATTGAGGCAATGCTGTGTTTTACAGCCACCGCATCAGTTAAGTTCTGGATTGCCTGCTTCTGTACGCGACGAGCCGCCGACAGATAAGCCATAGGGCTGTGTTTTTTTCCTAGAAAACGGGTTTCAACGACAGAATGATAATCCGACAAGATAGCCGTTAATGTATCGGCTTGTCGTACGCCTTCTGTTAGCTCTAGCGCATCAAGCTCAGACCTCAGAACCGAAAGCCTGCTGAGCATTTGCTCATGCTCAACTGCTTCTCTATTTTCGAGCCATTCCACTTCATCGGCCAAAGTAAAACCGCTGGTTCTGTATAAAAAAGGTACCGTCAGGGTGGCAACAAAACCCACAATCGCGTAGATCGCTGAAAGTAGAATATCGCCTTCGAACCACCAATAAAAACCAATTAGCAGCGCAAGCGACGCCACGGCGGCTACAACGGCTGTATTTCTTACCGCACTACCCAGACCATCAAAAATAATGTGTCACCTCAATTGCTCTAATAAAGAGCCGTTAGACCAATACCAACAGAGTAGACGCTTGATCAGGCAAGTTCAACAAGCACTATCACCGCCCATAGCGGCAGGGGCAAAAAAGACCAACGTTGCGCTACTGCTCTAAAGAGCGTTGTCGCTGCTTTAATAGCTCAGGCACAACTTCAACCACTAGCATGGCTGTAAATATAAGGGCACAACCCAAAAGACCAATAAGGCCAACCCGTTCATCTAGCCTAAGCGCACCAAAAAGGGCCGCAAAAAGCGCCTCTGACGACAAGAAAATAGCAGCTTGAGGTGCGGTGGTGTGTCGTTGTGCAATCACTTGGAAACTGAACGCGATTCCGGTAGCAAAGATTCCTGTAAACAGGATGGAGCGGCTAGCCCCCATGATCATATCCCAGCTAAGTTGCTCGAAAGCCAAAACCAGCACGAAAGCCAACACAGACGTTAATGCAAACTGCACGAACGATAATAGCAACGGACGGTTCGATTGCACAACGAAACGGGCTATCAATACAACTTGCATTGCCCAGCACACAGCACTGAAAATGGTAAGACCGTCACCCAATGTGAGCTGAGTGAAATCACCACCAGAGAGTAAAAAGATGCCACACAGTGCCAGCAACGCTGCCGGCCACACAACAACGTGCGGCCACTGCTTAAAAAGCGCAATCGATAATAGCGGTGTGAATACTACGTAAAGGCCGGTTAGAAACCCTGAGTTAGTGACGCTGATGGTTAGCAAGCCCACCTGCTGCGAAGCCATACCCAAAAATAGACACAGGCCTATTGAGCAAAATTGCAACAGTTGCTTTACGCCAAAGGGTGCTTTTTCACGAGTACTAAAATAAGACTCCTGAAACGCAAAGGGTAAAAGAATAATACTGGCAACCAGAAAGCGCAGCGCAATAAAGGCAAAAGGCCCAACGTGCTCCATACCCACTTTCTGCTCTACAAAGCTCATGCCCCAAATGGCACCAGCAAGCAACAGCAACATATTTGCAGAAAGTCTAGACATCAGACTAGTTTAACGGTTTAACTATTTGAGTGCTGGTTTAACACTAAAATAGGACATCAAATGCTACCGGCGCTTCATCAGAGCTTCTGTACAGGCAAAGAAGATCGTCGTACAAATTGGAATTCGCGTTAAAGAATTGCTCGCCATCGATTTCTTCAAAACGAATTGATGAGACGTCAAATTGATTACCGGTAGAAAGCAAGGTATTGTCTGGCGATAATGTTGTGGATGTTAATACGATTGCGTCGGTATCTGTGGCTTGCCAGAAATAGTAGTTATCAACACTGTCGTTGTTTACTAAACGCCTTTCAACCATAACCTGACGACTAACATCTAAAGTATTAACCGGGAAAAAATAAAGACTGACTACAGTTGCTTGCGAACACACCCAGCTCGATTTTGGCAAAATAGCTGTGCCGTTAAATGAATAGCTACTTAACAGTAAATTAGAAAGATCAGATACGGTTACCGCAATACCGGAGTCATCGTAATTACCGTCAACATCATTTGATGACATGAGTTGATTGGTAGCCGCGACATCAGAGAAACTAGCACCGGAATTGGCATCTGAGTTTGAATTGGCATCTGCGTTTGAATCGGAAGCGCTGGTGTCGTTAGAGGCAAGGTTTGCCCCTGTATTCGAAGATGAATTTACATTTGATGCAGCATCATCGGTTAAACCCACGCGGGCCCCTTCACTACAGGCAGTTAAGCTGAGTAGCACGCTCAAGAAAAGCACGGTTTTTGTGCGCAAATTGGCAATCATGGGCATGTAAACAGCTCCAGATCAAAGTTTTCCAAGGAGAACTACATGCTACACCAATGCGCAAATACTCTCTCGACAGCAGGCTAAGAATTCACCTCAGTTTTGTTTTGCCAACGATTCAAAGTGCGACGCAACTATCAGAGAAATATCGTTTAAACCAAGTGATGTTGCTTCAAAAAAGGCATCAGGTAGTTGTGATTTACCGTAACGCACAATTTGAAAAGATTTCAGCGCGTTCAACTGTTTGCCATCGCCCGAACTAATACGTATCTGCCCAGACATTTCGGTCCCGCCCGACGGTTCACGAATAAGTTTTTCAAACACGACCTCAACCCTGACTTGTGCTTCATAGCCACGCGGGAACGGTTCAACCACTACTTGAGCACCGAGGTAATATCGTAACCTGTTCGCCAATACGCGAGTAACTGCCTCATCGGGAGAATCAGCCCATTTTACGTGATCATCATGCACCACTTGCGACCCACCAACGCGGCTGGCCAGACGATCATCACTCGCATAGCCTGGCAACACAACGGTTGATAAGCCTATGGCTTTTATGTCGGATGATTCCAATTGCGTGGACGCCTCAAATACAGGCTCCAACAAATAGAGTTTAGGTGCGGGTCCGCTGGAACAAGCGCTGCCCAACAATAGCAGGCAACTGCCGAGCAAAACAAAAACGAACTTAGCGACCGGTAATAAGTGCATTAGGATTTTCTTCCAGTAACTCAGCAAACGCCGCAATGGATTTGGCTGCAGTTCTTAACTCGCGAGCCGCGGCCGATAACTCATGGTAAATTTCAGAATCTGGCGACAAGCCTTCGAGTACCTCGTCAGCATTTTTAGACGCCGACGTCAGCGCCTTCATCATTGCAGGTAAATCGCTACTGGCTTTCTCTACTCGATCTGCAGCAGTCCCTATAGACGCTAACGATGCAGACAGTTGATCAGGCAGACTTTGCATGCTTGAACTTGCCACAATGTTGCTGGTATTTCTGAGTAAGTCTGTTGCTGCCGCAACCAAGCTATCCAGCGGTAATTTAGCAAGGTTACTAACCAGAGTTTCCGCATCAGCCGTAACAGCCGCCACATTAGATTGCGTCGTTGGCAGAGCCGGATAAGGCTTTGTAGTTTTGTCTATTTGGGCAATGCTGCCGTCGTTCTTATTAACCAACTTAATCAGCAGCGAGCCGGTTAACAAGTTCGCGCTGGCCAGCTGTACACGCATGCCATCGTCAATGAATTTCTCAAGTGTCGCCGTAAACGTTTCGGCACTAACATCTGCAATACCCAATCGTTTGGGTTGAAATTGCAATACCGCAAATATGCGAGTTTCGTCGTTTGTGTTATCGGGTAATTCCACAGCCACGTCAACGACACTACCTACCCGCAAACCATTAAACTCTATAGGAGCACCAACCCGTAAACCTTTTACAGAGCCACTAAATTCAGCAATATAGCGAAAGCGGTTGTCAGTTTCTGTTTCGAAAACGCTGTCTGCGGCTACAGCCCGGCTATCATGTAAGCGATAATTAACGCCATCTCTCATGATCGGCTCAAAGGCGCTGGTATCTTCAAAACTTTCAAATGCAATACCACCGGTGAACAAGGCAGCAATAGATTCAACCCTAACCGACACACCGTTTGAACCAACATTCGCTTCAACACCAGACACGCCATAAAAACGCGTGTTCGGATATACATGTTTATGATAAGGCGCTGCAATAAATATATCGAACAGTACTTGAGAGCCATCATCGGCTAATCGACGACGTTCAACCCGGCCAACCTCCATTTGCCGAAGAAATACCGGAGAACCCACATAGATATAGCCGGCCTCGTCAGCGTTCAGTGTTACTCGCATACCAGGAGAGTTGCGCGTTGTAAGCGGTGCTTCATCGAGGCCAATAAATTCATTTCGACGCTCGCCAGGGGTATCGTCCCAGTCCACTTCGATATACGAACCAGACAACAACGTGCTTAAACCAGAAATTTCAGTGGTGTTTATTTGAGCGTTTACAATCCAAAAGCGCGTGTCTGCATCGATATAGGGTGCTACTTGCGGGTCGAGCCTGGCATCAACGATAACGGAGTCGAGATCTTCGGATAATCGCACAGCTTCAACCCGACCTACATTGACATCACGACGTCGAATACGCGTTTCGCCAGCCTCAACACCACCGGCATTTTCAAAGCTGATTTCTACCAATGGGCCGCGATCAACATACGCTTGCCACAAAATGTAGAGCGCAAATAAAACCGCGATAAGGGGAAGTAACCACACTAACGATAAGCGGCTGGGCAAACCGCGTAGCGTTTCTATCGTTGGTTTGGCTGGGGCCTTACGAGCCATCGGATGAGGTGTCCCAAAACATGCGTGCGTCAAGCGAAGTTGCTGAAAGCATTGTAAATACAACCGACAGGGCAAACGCATTGATACCCAAACCCGGCTCCACACTCAAAATAGCGCCAAGCTGGATGAGCGCAGCTAATATTGCAACAACAAACACGTCGATCATAGACCAACGCCCAATCAGCTCAGTAATTTTATGCAATAGATGGCGTGTATGTTCAGACATATCCCATTGAAAATGCAGGCTCAGTGCCAAACCTGCAATAAACACAAATTTAGTCACAGGAATACAGATACTGGCAATGAAAATAACGGCAGCAACAAACCAACTGCCAGACTGCGCCAACGCAATAACGCCACTCATGATGGTATCTTCTGATGTGCTGCCCAAAGTTGATGTAATCATGATGGGTAGCAGGTTTGCCGGAACATAAGCAACCAAACCCATCAACCAAAACGCCCAGGTGCGTTGCAAGCTGAATCGTTTGCGCCCTTCTACCGCAGCGCCGCATTTGCGACACGCCGTTGTATGCAACGATCGATGCAATGCGCCACAGTACTCACACGGTGCCAAACCCGCTTGATGAGCGCTTAAGCCAAGCGTGTGGTCAGAAGCTGCCATATGGTATCCCGGCAATACACAACACTGGTTAATGTTGTTGTAAAGATTAAACCTAATAAAGACCAAAAAGCCGGCCCAACGTCCAGTGTTGCCAGCGAACTGATTTTCACCAACGAAATAACAACACCGATCATAAATATTTCTGCCATTGCCCAAGGCTCAATCCGTTCTGCCCATCGCATAGCGCGACACATCCATAGCCTGATGCCCAGCCGGAATCGAAGCCGCCACAACACCAGAATTAGAATAAGCAGGCGCGCCAAGGGCAGCAACACGATAAACGCCAGCGCAAGAATGCCCAGCCAACGCATATCGCTTAGCCACAACGCTGAAATAGCATCAAGTACAGAAATTTCAGAGTTTAAGCCGCTACGGGTTAACGACAAAAATGGCAGACTTAAACTCAGTACAAGCAGGACAAAACCTGCCAATGAAGCAGCCAGCGTACGATCGATCGAAAAGGGTTTGCGCGTGTAAAGTACCGAGTTACAGCGCGCACAGCGCGCAACAGACCCCGTTTCAATGATGAGCTTATAGTGCAGCCAATCACAATGACGACATGCCACCATGTCGTCAAACGCAATACGCCTGTGTTCTGTTTTTGTATGGGTGCTGTTCACAATTGAAAGCCGTTTAAGCTGTTTTGACGCGCCGGCTAACGAAAAAGTTCAAAACGTAACTCCGCAGCATTTATGCCACCTTAATCGCCAAAAGCCGCTGTTTGATCGGTTCAACCTTAACACTTTCATTAGTAAACACCACATATTACTACCCATTATATGTAACCTAATTGCATTGTCCGAACACACTAAAAACTTAAGGTAGGTCGATAGTCGCAGTATGTTCGCCCACAGTGACTGTCAATGAAAGCTCAGACTGATTGGCGATTTGTTGCGAACTGTACTCCAGATAATAAGTACCCCGCACATTTTTTACGACTCTAGCAAACGTCGATTGTATGGTAGCGTTAGCAAAGTTATTTTGAGGGTCGTTTACATTGTAGTAATTGCCCTTACCGGCAACCGCCAGGTTTTTTAACATCGCAGTGTCCAAATCACCCTCGCTTTGCTCAAAGCCAATAACGTGGGCGGCAAAGTTACGCTGATAGAGCGACGCTTGCGATTGCGCAACCAATGCCATTCTATTAACAATGTATTCGTTCATGGTTTGTGTGCTAGTAAACGCTGGGTAATAGTTTCTGCTGGCTAAGTCTCGGCCGTCGGTAAACACCAATAAAATTTTATCTTGATTCTGCGAACTGTGGTTTTCAATATCGACTAGCGCACTGTCAATGGCATAGTAAAGTGCTGTAGCAGACTGAGAAGGATCGTCAAACTCAATATTGCGTAAATCGGGTTTCCGATAAACATTGCCAGCAAACACCCGAACATCAAAATCACTACCTGGTGCTAAGGCTATCGCGGCTCGACTGGCGGCATCTAATAACGCGGCACTTTGACCAGAACTCACCATGCTACCCGACACATCCAACACAAAGTAAACTGCCAGTGGGTGACTTGTATAGTTAACCTGCACAGGCGACTCAACATCCCGATAGCCATCTTCAAGCGTAAAAAAAGGTACTGCAGCATTTTCCTCTAAGCCGGTGATGTAATCGGGTTCTGTGTTATCGCCTACCTGCCCCAGCACTTCGATCGCGAAACGGTGAATGCGGCGATTGCCCACAATTGACGAACTGTAGCTATTGTCTATTAACGATGCCGATAATGAATGCACCTGATCGAGCGGTGTGTTTTGTGTTGGAAAAACATCAGGTATCGCAATGGTGGAATAGAGCGGCAACCTGCCTACTGGATTCGTCTCAATATGATCAAGCGACACAAGCAATTCACTTTCCGTTGCATCGGTTGGAACAACAACATCCACCTGCCCGCTGAGCGTTACATCATCAATCGCAGACCGGGCAAGTAAGGTTTCATGACCATTTGAGTCCAATAGTTTTACGCTAACTGTTGAACGAGCATTTACCAGCGACGTATATTCTGTAGCCAGGCTATAAGACAAAGATAGGTCAGCGGCCTGCCCATCGGCGGACACACCAACCAGCTCAGTCGAAAATGTGATGGCGCCGTCATGCGCGTTCGAGGTTGAGGCATCATCTTCTTGTAGTTTTTGAACACTCTGAGCTTCACTGGCATGGCGGGCTATTGCCGAATTTTGAGTGTCGCAAGCCGATAGCAGCGCACAGACTACACAGCCTGATAATAACCATCGCATGAGCGGTTACTCCTGTCGCACGTTGTGACAAACGGATGCTGAGCCTGAAAATTGGCGCAACGTTTAATACCGTTAT
>CALDTX010000169.1 GCA_937923565.1 uncultured Granulosicoccaceae bacterium
TATCCAGCGAACCACTCGATCATCTTGTCGATATCACAATGAAGCAACAAGGTGTTTTGGGTAGTCGATTAACCGGTGCTGGCTTCGGCGGGTGTACAGTGAGCCTAGTGCCTACACAGAGTTTAGACAAGTTTAAAAAACAAGTTGGGCAACAATACAAAGAACAAACCGGACTCAGTGCCGATTTCTACGTTATCGAACCCAGCAGTGGTGTGTCCAAGGTGAACCCATGAGCGCAAATTGGCAGAGGCGCTGGCAGCCCTTGTTAGAACAGTGGGTGATTATTGCGGCCAACTCAGCTGAACGTCCATGGTCCGGTTCAATGGCAACACCAATAAAAAGCACACAACCCGAACACGACCCTGGCTGTTATTTGTGCCCGGGAGTAACGCGCGCCACAGGTTCTGAAAACCCCGATTATCAAGGTGCTTATGCATTCGATAACGACTTCCCTACATTGGCCGCCAACGCACCCGACGTTAACGATGCCAGCGACCCTTTATTCATTACCAACTCTGCAAAAGGTAAATGCCGGGTACTGTGCTGGTCTGAAAAACACAATGCGACGCTTGCATCAATCAACGAACAACAAATGATTGATGCTGCAAACTTGTGGCGTAATGAATACATCACCTTGAGTGCAGACCCAACGATTGCGCAGGTGCTTATTTTCGAAAACAAAGGCGTAGAAATTGGTGTATCCAACTTGCACCCTCATGGGCAAATCTACGCAACAAATTTTGTCACTGAAAACGCAACGCGTATGCGCTCTTCATTTGCACAATACACATTAAAAAATAAAGCACCCTTATTGCAAACCATGCTAAGCAGTGAGCCAGTACAACAACAATTGATGGTTGAACAATGCAATCACTGGAGTGTTATCGTACCCTTCGCAGCTCGTTTCTCGTATGAAACCTGGATTATCCCGCATAGAGCGATCACCTCAATTGCAGAGGCCAGCGAAGAGGAAATCGCCGAACTGGCACTGTGTTATCAACGGCAAGTACGCCGTTACGATGCACTGTTCGAGCGCTCCGCACCCAACATCACATTGCTTCACAATGCGCCTTGCGATAACCATGAACACAATCAACACTGGGGCTTTCATATTGCTTTCCATCCACCGTTGCGCGATGCCAGCAAAATGAAATTTTTAGCGGGTTTCGAAGCGGGTAGCAGCAATATAGTTAACCCGCTGATGCCCGAAACAGCAGCACAACGACTTCGCCAATTGGCGCAGGCAGGCTAACTTATGCAAACTGGTGTGTGCTACTACCCCGAACATTGGCCAGAATCTCAGTGGCCAAGCGATGCGCAACGAATGCGGGATATTGGTTTAAGCACGGTTCGTGTTGGTGAATTTGCCTGGAGCAAACTAGAACCCGTTGAAGGGCAATACGAATTCGACTGGCTTGAACGAGCGATAAACGTTTTACACGAACACGGGCTTAACATCATACTGGGCACACCAACCGCCACACCGCCACGTTGGTTAACCGTCAAACTGCCAACGATGTTTGCTGTAGACGAATATGGCCACGAAAAAGGTTTCGGTTCTCGTCGACACTATTGTTTTTCATCGATTGAATACCAACAGGAATGCCAGCGAATCGTTACTGCATTAGCCGAACGCTTTGGTGAAAACCCCGCCATTGTTGCATGGCAAACCGATAACGAATACGGCTGTCACAGCACATCAATCAGCTATTCAGATGCAGCGCTCAACGCATTTCAAATATGGTGTAAAAACAAATACAGCACCATAGAACAACTAAATAGCGCTTGGGGCAACGTGTTTTGGAGTATGGAGTTCGATAGCTTTGAAACTATCACAGCACCGGTTGGTGCTGTAACCGAAACCAACCCAGCGCACAGACTCGCTTATTGGAAGTTTTCTTCGGAACAAATAGTATCGTTTAATTTACTGCAGGTTGATATTCTGCGAGCGCACTCTCCCGGCAGAGATATCGTACACAATTTTATGGGTAACTTTGTTGAGTTTGATCACTTCGATGTGAGTGAATCACTCGACGTTGCCAGCTGGGATAACTACCCGCTCGGTTTCTTAACCCGCGATGGTGTGGATGCCCAAGCACAACAAGACTTTCTGAGAACCGGCCACCCTGACAGCTCAGCTTTCCATCACGAACTGTATCGAAGTTGTGGGAAAGGCAGGCTTTGGTTAATGGAACAACAGCCGGGGCCGGTTAACTGGGCACCTCATAACCCTGCTCCGCTGACGGGCATGGTGCGGCTTTGGGGTTGGGAAGCCTTAGCACACAGTGCAGAACTTGTGTGCTACTTCCGTTGGCGGCAAGCACCGTTTGCGCAAGAACAAATGCACAGTGGCTTGTGTTTACCCAACGGTGACAACGACGATGCCGCCCATGAAGTAAAACAGCTTAACCAAGAAATTCAATTGATCGCAGACTACGTAAACAAAACCGACAATACAAACTCTGCTGCGAAACTTGCCATCGTGTTCGACTACGCTGGCGATCAAGCACAGCGCATACAGCAACCTGGCGGCCAACACTACGACCCTCTCATTTTCGTGCAAAGAGTGTACTCGGCATGCCGACAGCTTGGTATTGAGGTCGATATTATTCCGACATCACAGGCAATCGAATCCTATTCAGCACTGATAATTGGTAACGTTACAATCGCTGATAACAACTTCGTTGCAAAGCTTAAGCAGTTTGACGGCGAGATTCTATTCTTGCCCAGAAGCGGTTCAAAAACCAACGAATGTGCAATCCCTGAGAACTTACCACCCGGTTTGTTTCAAGCGTTAATTCCGTTGCAAATAAATCGTGTTGAATCTCTTCCCGACTCAATAACTATTAATACTCGGGGTGGATTAACCATTATCGATTGGCGAGAAAGAGCCAACACGACATTGCAACCGGACGACACCGCTGAAGATGGTTGGGGTGTTTCTTATCAATCAGAAAATTACCAGTACTTATGCGCCTGCCTTGATCAACCCAGCCTACTTCGCTATGTTGAAAATTTTTGCAAGAAGGCAAACCTTAAAACACATCTGCTGAGTAATGGTTTGCGTATTAAACAGTGCGGGAACCTGTGTTTTGCTTTTAATTTTGGCCCACAGAAAATCGAATTGGATCATTCCTTAACTGAGCATTTTAAATTTGGTGCCAACTCGGCTTTTTTGGTGGGCCAATCCACGCTGCATGCGGCTGAAATGGCTATTTGGAACATCGAATGAATCAGCTGACCGAAAAGCCTCAGGAAAATCGGCAGTTTGTGCGTTACACGCCCAGATTCCGTAAAATTAAGGCTCACTGTGCACATGCACAACGGGCTAAAATAGCTTTGTGTTATCAATTAACTCAATGCAAAAGCTTTACTCATTCAGCGACCGCTATCGCATCGCGGAATGAAGACCTAATGCAGGTCAAGGTATCGACAGCTACCTGTAGTATTGCTGTCAAGCCAGTTTTCTCAATGGCCGTTTCTTTCATTTCCACTGGAGAATTACTTAATTATGTTTAAACATATTGCTAAAACTGCATCAGCTATCGCTGCTGCTAGCCTATTAAGTGCACCCGCACTTGCTGGTGAATTAGTTATTAACTACGACGGTTCAGACCCTGCGCCGAAAGAAGCTTTTTCAATGGTTATTGGAAAGTTCGAAGAAGCTAACCCTGATATCACTGTTAAGTGGAATCTATTCGACCACGAAGGCTACAAAACGTCTATTCGTAACTTCCTGACTGCTGATGCACCTGACGTAGCTGCTTGGTACGCAGGTAACCGTATGGCACCTTTCGTCAACGCTGGTTTGTTTGACGATGTTTCTGATGTTTGGGCCGACAACGGCTTGATGGATTCAATGGCATCAACAGCATCTTCAATGACTATCGATGGCAAGCAATGGGGTGTTCCATACACTTACTATCAATGGGGCATTTACTACCGCAAAGATATCTTCGCTGACTTAGGCATTGAAGTACCAACCAACTGGGAAGATTTTCTCGCAGCTTGCGCAAAGCTTAAAGAGAATGACATCACACCAATCACCATCGGTACTAAATACCTCTGGACTGCTGCAGGTGTTTTCGATTACTTAAACCTACGCACTAACGGTTACGATGTACACAACGACCTAACCGCTGGAAAGATCAAATACACAGACGATCGCATCAAAAATGTATTTGCTAAATGGGCGGAACTGGTTGAGCCTGGTTACTTTATTGAAAACCACCAAGCTTACAGCTGGCAAGAAGCTCTAGCACCAATGGTACAAGGTGAAGCCGCCATGTACGTAATGGGTAACTTCGCAGTTGCACCACTACGTGAAGCAGGTTTAACTGATGATCAATTGGGCTTCATGCAATTTCCTGCTATTACTCCAGGAATCCCAATGGCTGAAGAAGCACCTACTGACACCTTCCACATTCCAGCTAACGCTAAGAATAAAGAAGATGCTCGTAAGTTCTTGGCTTTCCTAGCTTCCGCAGATGTACAAACTGAAGTTAATAAAATTCTTGGTCAGTTACCTGCTAACAAGAACTCTGAAGTCGCTGATGATCCATTCATCAAAGCAGGTTTCGAGTTATTGTCGAACGCTGCAGGACTTGCTCAGTTCTATGATCGTGATGCACCTGCTGCCATGGCAAAAGCCGGTATGGAAGGCTTTCAGGAATTCATGACTAAGCCAGAGCGTGTTGATGAGATCTTGATGCGTTTAGACAAAGTACAAGAAAAAGTATACAAGTAAATTTAGAAAGGTATAAAACCTTGGCACAAGGATGTGCCAAAACCCACTTCAACCGGGAAGTTCATGTCTATGAGTAACGATTCAATGGCAATTCATACTTCTGCAAACAAGCAAAGTTTTTTGCGTAAAAACAAACTGGCAATAGCGCCATGGTTGTTTTTAGCTCCCGGCTTAATCATGTTCATCCTGTACGTGATAGCGCCTATTTTTCAATCTATCTGGATCAGCTTTTTCGAGTGGGACGGGCTCAGCGAAAAAACCTGGGTAGGCATGGCGAACTACCACGAACTCTTTGAAGACCGCGACTTTTACCGGTCATTAAAGAACAACGTTATCTGGCTGGTGATGTACATGCTGGCCGTACCTATTGGCCTGTTCATCGCACTGTTTTTGAATCAGAACGTGTGGGGCATCCGGCTTTATAAATCTCTGTTTTTCTTTCCGTTTGTTATTAGCCAAGTGGTTGTTGGTTTAGTTTTCTCTTGGTTCTACGACCCGTCAAACGGCATCATCGCACTCATTTATAGCCTGTGGGATGGTAAGCCGCCGGCCATACTGGCTAATGAAGACTACGTCACTTACGGCATTATCGCCGCAGGCCTTTGGCCACAAATTGCGTATTGCATGATCCTCTTTCTAACTGGCTTAAACAATGTTTCTCCGGATCAGGTTGAAGCAGGCAGACTCGATGGTGCAAAAGGTTGGCGTATGCTTTGGCATGTCATTTTGCCGCAACTACGCCCTGCCACATTTATCGCTGTTGTAGTCACGGTTATCGGTGCGCTTAGGTCGTTCGATTTAATATCGATTATGACGCAAGGCGGCCCTTATGGATCCTCACGTGTACTTGCCTACTACATGTATGAAACGGCCTTATCTGAGTACGGCTATCGAATGGGTTATGGTGCAGCTATCGCCGTTATTCTGTTTCTGATAATGATGGTTTACATATCGTTCTTACTGTGGCGTATGTATCAACAAGAAAAGAGCGGAGGATAAACCATGTTTCCACAACCTTTAGACAAATCATCTGCAGCTGCTCAAAAAAGCTATAAAATTGCCCTGCCCATTGCGCTGTTCATTTGGTTACTACCGCTGCTTGCTGTCATGCTTACCTCGATACGTTCAGGTGGCGATATTAATTCGGGTAATTTTTGGGGCATGCCCACTAGTATTAATTTTATTGAAAACTACACTGCGGTTTTCACACAGACTGAACTAGGGCGTTATATCTGGAATTCTTTTCGGGTAACACTGCCAACCGTTGCACTAACGCTTGCGCTCAGTTGCCTTTCTGGATATGCATTGGCCATTTACCGGTTCAAAGCCAGTTTGCCGCTATTCTTTTTATTCGTTGCTGGCAACTTCGTGCCCTTTCAAATTTTGATGGTACCAGTACGCGAATTCTCCTTACAAACCGGTTTATACGACACGGTAACTGGCTTAGTGATGTTCCACGCCGCCTTTCAAGCCGGATTTTGTACGCTGTTTATGCGTAACTTTATTAAGGCTTTACCGTACGAGCTCATCGAATCGGCACGCGTCGAAGGCGTCGGTGAATTTAAAATATTCTGGTACATCGTGATGCCGCTCATGCGGCCAGCTATAGCGGCATTAGCTGTACTGATTTTTACGTTTATCTGGAACGACTACTTCTGGGCAACAGTATTGGTACAAGGTGATCATGCACTCCCCATTACTGCTGGCTTAAAAACCTTGAACGGTCAGTGGATATCGCAATGGCATTTGGTATCAGCTGGTTCAATTCTGGCAGCCTTACCACCAGTGATTATGTTCTTTGCAATGCAAAAGCACTTTATAGCAGGCTTAACCCTTGGCGCAACCAAGGGCTAACCGTAGAAAAGTTTAACTGGCAAGGTACTAATCCTACTTTGCCAGTACCTGCCACGCAGCATCCGCATCCTGTTTATACGTTTCCCAATTTCCATCCGACCATCGAGTTCGACCACGCGCAGCAAAAAACAAGTAAAGCTGATCGCCAAATATTTCCCAATGCGTGCCATCGGTTCGAATTAAACCTTCGCCCAAACTCAAGGCGTTGGCACAATGGCCGTTGTAGGCAGGCGAATATCGCTCCGGGTTTTCAGCAAAAGCATTTGCGTGTTCCTCTTTAGCAAAACGCCACTTAGCCCCTTTATAATCAACCGTGTACGTCTTTATGCCTTCAACCGCTTCCGGGTGAGTAGCAGGTTCAAATTGGTGGTAGGCAAACGTGTCATGGCCACCAATAGCAACACCGCTCAGTCTGGACTTACTCACCGGCTCCATAGCAAAAGCGGTGGAGCTGAACAGCAGCAAAAATACGAAAAATCCGGATACTGATAACAATGTTTTTTGAGCGATAAAAGTCATAGTGATGTCCCAAACAGAATTCCTCTACGACCAGCATTTTGCTAACAAAGTTCCGCGTTTAGTGGTAACAAAATCGGTAATCCGGCAACGAATTGCGGTTTATCGGCAACGCATGTGCTCTGTTAGGCCGTTGCGAATCCTGGTTTTGCCCACACAGCAGTGTCATGAAACACAGCCCCACCATTGGGCCTACCCGGTTCAGAGCTAACTAAAGCATTAATACCTATACCATTGGCGAAGGCTCGGTTTGGCCATATGCTTTCTACAATAATGGTACCGGTTTGCAATGCTTCGAATGCTTGCAAAGCGAGCGTCACCTGCCCTTGCGCATTACCAATAGTTATCAGCTCATTGGGGTCAAGCTTATAGCGTTTGATATCCTGCGGGTGCATCTTTACACACGGTGCTTTTTCCATCCGCTGCGATGTTGGTGTTTCTGTAAAACTGGTGTTTAAGAACTGCCTGGCAGGTGCTGCAACCAAACGCAAAGGATACTGTTCATCAGCCGTATCAATAACGTCCCAATGATCCGGCATAGAAGGCATACCTTCACTGTTTGGACCAACACGCGACCAGTCGGGACGAAAATGAAACAAGCCATCGGGCGTTTTGAAACCAGAGAGAAAATTTCCTTCTTCGAACGGTACAACACAGTCAATGCCACCATCTTCCGTTAGTTGCTTTGCATCCGGGTAGCCGGAACTTTTTAGTGTTGCATCAACCAACTCCCAGTCACTGAGTTCATTCGCTGCGTGTTTAAGGTTGAGCCTCTCGCTTAAGCTCTGGAGTAGCTGATGATTGCTGCGACACTCGCCGGGCGCATCGATTAACTGTGGCCCTAACTGTAAGTGGGTATGACCACCTGCTTGATAGATATCGTTATGCTCCATGAACATCGTGGCCGGCAGAATGATATCTGCATAGGCAGCCGTTTCAGTCATGAATTGCTCGTGTACCACTAAAAACAGATCTTCACGCGACAAACCCTTAAGCACCAAATTCGTATTCGGTGCCACATTAGCCGGGTTTGTATTTTGCACCAACATGGCTTTAACCGGTGGCCCTCCCTGCAAATCTTTAGGGTTACCAGCGAGTACATCGCCGAGACGCGATTGATCCAATACACGGGTGTGTTCATGTGCTACATCCAAGCCAGACATCAATGTTTTATCAATAGCGTAAATACTGCCGTGCGAATATAAAGCACCGCCACCTTTTTCGCGCCAGGCACCGGTACGCGCTGGTAGGCAGCTAACTGCATGCATGGCAGTTGCACCATTTCTGGAACGCGAAAAGCCGTAG
>CALDTX010000170.1 GCA_937923565.1 uncultured Granulosicoccaceae bacterium
AACTGCCTGATTTGTACTTCTTTCTGTTCGGCGTAAGCCATGATCTCATTCATGAAACTGGCAACCATACCCACCGATAAAAAAGCCAACGGACAACAGGCTGCATCATGACCATTTAAATACGGCCCTTCATCACTGACTAAGCGCCAGGCATCACCGGTTTTAGCAGAGCGAACCAAGGCCTCTTTTTGAAAACCCGATAGTGAACGTACATAGGTACGCAAGGCATCGCCTTTACGATTATCCGGCGTATCGATGGCTTGCGGATTGGCAACTTTAAAAAAAGCCGGCAAATCGCTAGCACCTATTATGTCTTCACCCAGTGTGGCCACGTTCGTTCTCCAAAAAATAGTAATTGATTACAACTGCCAGCAACGCACTTCAAGCAATGCCTAATAAATCTCGGGCTTCATCCGGCGTTGCAACAGGGCGCTCGTATTGTTCACACAATTCAGTAACACGCTGAACCAACGCAGCATTCGATGGTGCTAACGTCTGTCGGTTTAAACGCACGTTATCTTCAAGCCCGGTGCGAGCATGACCACCAGCAGCAACACACCATTCGTTAACCACCAACTGGCCAGCCGCAATGCCCGCGGCGCACCACTCAGCATTGGGTAAAAGACGCTCTACAGTTTTTAGGTAGAAATCAAAAACGTGACGATCCACAGGCATTGCATTTTTAACCCCCATCACAAACTGTATATAGGGCTTACCCGGCAACCGGCCGTCTTTATGCATAGCTGCCGCCTGAAAAATATGACTCAGATCGAACGCCTCTATTTCGGGCAATATGCCGTGCAAGTTCATTTCACTGGCAAGCCAGTCGACAAGCTCTGGGGAGTTTTCATAAACACGCGTTGGAAAATTATTTGACCCAACCGTTAGTGATGCCATATCGGGTTTAAGTGGCAGCATGCCTCCTCGCTCTTTTCCTGAACCCGAGCGCCCACCGGTGGAAAACTGAATGATTAAACCCGGACAATATTTTTCCAAACCTACTTTCAGTGCTGCAAACTTTTCAGGATCGCTCGACGGCGATTGATCTTCGTTACGTACATGCGCATGACAAATCGTCGCACCCGCTTCAAAAGCGGCTTGCGTGCTTTCAATCTGTTCACTCACCGAAATGGGCACAGCGGGATTATCATTCTTCGTTGGCAACGAACCCGTTATAGCAACACATATAATGCACGGCTTAGCAGACATAGAAACCGCCTACACTCAAAATTCAGTGCCCGCTGATAATCAATTTAAGCAATGGACTCTTCTAACTCTCTGGCCGAGAGCAAATAATAGTTTCGCCCTGCTGCGTTGATCTCGAAATCTGCCAAAGCACGCAGCGCCGCTACTTTTAAGGTTTTGGCTTGCGCAAGCTGTTCACCTGCGGCAATTAAGTGATCGCATAATTCCAGCACCCATTGATGATCGTTATCGTTGGCCGCTTGTTGTGCTTCTGATAGTAATTTATCGACACCACCTGCCATTCGAATGGTTCGTTCGGCACATTGTTTAGGGGATAACTTTGCAAGATTAGTGGGGTTGCCATCGAACCAACCCAAGGTGCCTGCAAAGTACGCTCTAACAGACCACGCTACCTTGCCATAAAATTCTTTAAGGTAAGGTTTGCTGGCCAGCTCCGGTGGCAAGCTAACAGTATGTGCTAACTCATCAGGCCCAAGCTGTTTATTCATCCCCGCCACTGTTTCTGCAACAACGTGATTTATGGCGTCACGATAGTCGGTAAGCACCTGCTGCACTTTATCGGCACCGATAACCGGCATTGTGTGGCCGGATGCGAGTATGGCCGCTTTGAAAGCTAATAAAGTATCAAGACTATCTGCCCATGCATTGAAATCTCGGTAAGCCGTTCCTCGAATGGCGTAAAGCATCGGAAATGACGAATAAAAATTATCACCACAAAATAATATTTGTTTGTCTGCAAGCCATACCACCAAATGGTCTGGCGTTTCACCTGGCGCTTTCACCAATTCAAGCTCAAAACCACACAGCGTTACGTTTGTGCGGGTTTCTGTCATGGACACAGTAGGTGCAATAAACCCGGCCCCCATGCCTTCCATTGGCCGATCACCTGGCCCAACACCAACACTAACGCGTTCGTCTGGCCACGATAAGCTCATGCCAAACTGCCGTTTGGTTCTGGCCATCAAAGCTTTACCCGGCTTTGGGTGTTTGTTGTCTACTTCAACCAGATCTGAATCAAAGTTGTCGCTGGCTATTACATCAGGACTACCGCCTTCGGCGAACACGGTTGCACCACTGATATGGTCCCGGTGCGAATGGGTATAGATAATTGTTTTAACCGGTTTGTCGGTTATTTTACGAAATTCCGCCTTTATGTTTTCGGCAGCTTTAGTAGTTTCAGTGGTGTCGATAATAACCAAACCGTCTTCACCAACCAGCATGTAAACGTTAGAGGCTGCAAAGCCAATCGCTCCATACACATTAGGCGCTAGCTCTATAACCTGTTTTTCAAACTGTTTATTCTGAGCAACCAGCTCTGGATTGGGATTCATTTATCCTCCGACTCTCTAAAATATTTTCGACGTACTTGAATGTCTATGAAATTGTTTTTACCAACACGTTTTAACTCGCAGCCTTTTCTTCGATATCTTCAATTCTTGGATTGCCTTGCACCGAATAACTGACAAGATCACGCACCGTGAGCTTGTTTTTTCGTTGCTCAAACACTTCTATGTATTCAATCATCGTGTTTGAGTGCTCTCTCATCATCCCCTCAGCGCGAACCGGATCGCCCTGCTCAATGGCCTTATAGATAATGCGGTGTTGGGAATTACCGATCTTTAAACGAAGAATGGTTTTATCGATATCGGTTTTGCCATCGATGGAGTCGCGATCGAACACCATCGAGCCTGATGCCAGCATGGGCAAGTGACTAATTTGATCGCAGGTAAACTTTACATAGCTATTACCACAGCCTTTAAGAATGGTATTGTGAAAAGCAAAGTTTTCCGCGTGCATGTTTTTTAAGGTGTCATCGTCCAAGCTGCCTTGATCAATCAAGGCTTCAATGCGCTCAATCGCCAAGGCCATCCGGTCCAGATCTTGGGCTTGTTTTTCAGATTGCGCCATCAATCTGGCAGCCAGACTTTCCAAATGACCGCGCACCATCACCGCTTGCCTGATGCCATCAACCGTGATTTCCTCAACCACATAACCGCGGCCGTCACCCTTTCGAATCATGCCCTCTTGCTCAAGTCGGCGAAGTGCGAGCCGAACTGGCGTGCGCGATACGTTGTGCGAGTCGCACAACCTGGCCTCGGTGATGCGAGCACCATGCTCGAAAGTACCGTCGATGATGTCTGCACGAATTGTGTTCGCTAATTCGGTGTCGATTGAACTCATTTTGCTCGCCTTTTGATATCCACATAATGCTTGTTTAGGATCCAATAAGCAATATGTTGGGATCCCAAATAGAAAATTTTGTTCGTATATTTCAATAAATTCACCCCGATATAGTGCAATAAATCCACACTTGTGCGCTTTTTTACATCAGCGTAGAATCAAACAGGAGTCAAAAACTATATTTCGGGATCCCAAAAATCCCTTTTGTAAAACACCGGAGGATCTAATGAAAGCGCTAAAATATATCACTATGGCCGTGGCCATGGGGGCTGGCCCACTCGTCATGTCTCAATCCGCTTTGGCCGAAGAACTCTCTGTAGCCACGTTTGTACCGCCCCAGCATCACACAAACACGGTGATGTTCAAGTGGTTTGGAGAAGAAGTCGAAAAACGTTCTGGTGGATCCTTAAAAATGAAGCTCTACCCGGCAGGCCAACTCGGAGCCGGACCAGTCCAGCAATACAAACGGGCGGTTGAAGGTGTTGCAGATATTACGTTTGGCGTTACGGCCTACACGCCATCCATTTTCCCTAAAACCATGCTGGGTATTCTACCCGGTACATCGGTAACTGCCGATGATTCAACACGACAAATTTGGGAACATTTTGACGAACACTTCGCAGATGAATTTAAAGATGTCAAAGTACTTGCAGTAGCGACCGTCGCTGGCAGCCTGTTCGTTGCCACTAAAGATGTCTCTACCATGGAAGGCTTAAAAGGGACCAAGCTCGTGCCTTATGCGGCGATGACAACACCCATTATTGAAGCACTCGGTGCGGTTCCCGTTCAGATGCCAGTTACCGAAATGTATACCGGTTTAAGCACAGGTACTATCGACGCCACTACCGCTTCTTATAATAACCTCACACCACCTTGGAACTTTTGGGATGTCGCCAGCCATGTTGCTGAAAACATCCCGGTAAGCTTTGCTGTTACTTTCGCTGTAATGAACAAAGAACGCTACCTTGAACTTTCCGATGAACACCGTGCGATTATTGATGAATTAGCCGGGCTCCCGATGTCACTTAAAGGCGCAGAATCGTTCGACGGTGCAGACGAACGCTCTAAAAAGATGATTGCAGATGCAGACAAAGGCTACCAGTGGACTGTTGTTAGTGACGCTGAACGCGCCAAAATGGATGCAGCTGTTGCAGCTGGCCTGCAAACCATTTTCGCCGACTACGCCACAAAAGGTGTTGCTAACGCAGAAGATATCTACAACGACCTCAATAACTAAAACAACGCTGTAGCGATACAAAAACCGCCGCGCTGCAATGAAGCATTACGTGTAGCGCGGCAACTTTCATTACCTATGTCAGTAGAGACCAGTACATGGCTATAGTTGAACCAAGCAATAAAAGCGTACAAACCCTACAGGGTTTACATCTCTATCATGGCGGTATTTCAAACTGCTCAATGCGCGTTCGCATGACGTTGGCCGAAAAAGACCTGAAATGGACCAGCCATCATCTGGATCTCAAAAAGAAGGAGAATATCAGCGATGACTATTTCGGTATTAATCCGAACGGTTTAGTCCCTACGTTGGTGCACGATGGCGTTGTTCATATTGAGTCGAATGACATCATTGACTACCTCGATCAAACATTTCCGGAACCTAAGCTTCGATCATCAGATAACGAAACCGGCATGCTGGAATGGTTAAAGCTTGCCGCATCCATTCATGTGCCTGCCATTAAGCCTTATGTGTACGCCACCATGATGCAAAAGAAACTCAAAAAAACCGCCGAAGAAGAAGCTAAGTATAACGAGCTTCAAAAAAACGAAGAGCTTAAATCGTTCCATTCAAAGCACGCTGGCAATAATGAATTTAAAACCGATGAACTTACCGAGTCGTTAAAAATTCTGGAAGAGAGTTTCAACAAACTGGAAAACGCGCTGGAAGGCCAAAATTGGATAATGGGAGCACAATACACGCTGGCGGATATTTCATGGATACCCATACATTTTGTGCTTATTGGCTGCGGATACCCCTTCGAAAACTACCCCAACATTAGTCGCTGGGCCAACGCGTTCCGAGAGCGCGATAGTTTTAAAAAAGGCGTTCTGGATTGGTGCGCTGACTTTTCAAAAGTATAACCACCAACAACTGACGCTAAGAGCACATTCTGTATGCATGTGAACGACAAAGCAGAGCAACAAGGCCACAACAACCCATTGCTGAAATGGATTGATCGGCTGCTAATCGCTTTCTCAATTATTGGCGGTGGAATCACCTTGGCTGTTATGACTGTCTACAGCGTTTTTAACGTGCTTATTATGCGTAAAGCGTTGAACTCGCCTATCCAAGGTGCAGAAGATTATTTGATGCTTTCGCTCGTGGTTGTCGTTGCCTTGTCTATTCCCTTTGGTGCACGTGCAGGCTCTCACATAGAAATCGAGGTGTTGGAGTCGAGAATGTCTGAACGATTTGCCAAGCTCTCGATGATCTTCGTAAAGCTTTTGGGCATTGTTTTACTGAGCTTTATGACATGGCGACTATGGGAAGCCGGTACAAAGGCCGTACGTTTTGGTGAAACCACACAGCAGCTACTGATTTCATTTGAGCCGTTTTATTATTTACTGGCTTTCTCGGTTGGCCTTTACGCCCTCATATTAATGCTGGATATTTGGCAAATTCTAACGCAGGGCAAAATCCGTCATATCGACACTGGAGCCGGACTATGATGAGTATGACGCTCATCGGCCTACTCGGTCTGCTTGCTTTGTTTATATTGCTGGCACTGCGCATGCCGGTTGCGCTGTCGATGCTAACCGTAGGGTTCATTGGAACGGTTATCGCCAATGCCAACAAATTTATTCTGGTTGGCATGAGCTCCGATCAAGCCTGGGCGCGCGGTTTAAAAACCGCTTATTCCAATTTAGCCGGTGAAACTTTTGAAGCGGCATCCAACTTTAATTTGTTGGTGATTCCCATGTTTGTACTGATGGGTAGTCTTGCCGGTGTGTCGGGCATGTCTAACGATCTGTTCAGAGCGGCATACCGTTGGATGGGACACATGCGCGGCGGTTTGGCATCAGCAACCATCGCGGCGTGTGCAGGCTTTGCAGCACTTTCCGGCTCATCACTGGCGTCTGCCGTAACGATGGGACGAGTTGCGCTGCCTGAAATGAAACGCTACCAGTACGACGATGCGCTATCGACAGGTTCAGTTGCCGCTGGTGGCACGCTGGGTTTTCTGATACCACCGTCTGGCGGCATGATCATTTACGCGGTACTTACTGAACAATCGATTGGCCGACTGTTCATGGCGGGCATCATTCCGGGCATCATATTAACGCTGTTGTTTATTGTTGCCATACTGATCACGGTAACCAGAAACCCGGCCGCTGGCCCACGCGCACAACGATCAAACTCAAGCGAACGCATCGCCGCACTTATTAGCGCGTTGCCTATTTTTGCTGTTGTTGGCATTACTATAGGTGGTATGTACACCGGCTTTTTCACGCCAGTGGAAGCATCATCGGTTGGTGCGTTTCTCACCTTCTGCGTTGCCGTAATGCGTCGCTCTTTAAACCTGAGCGCAATACGCACCGTGGTTTTACAAACCATGAGCGCAACCTCAACGGTTTTTCTGATCATTATTGGCGCCTTCGTGTTTATTCCGTTTATGTCGCTAACCGAGCTGCCTGCAAACCTTGTAGAAATACTGACGAACTTACCCATTGGAGACACCGGCATCTTGCTGGTAATCATCGCTGCTTACTTATTCCTGGGTATGTTTCTGGAATCCATGGCGATGTTAGTGTTAACCATTCCTGTGGTTATACCGATTGCTCTAGGGCTCGACTGGGATCTCATCTGGTTTGGGATCATTGTGGTTATCGCTTTAGAAATGGGCATGATTTCACCACCCGTTGGTATCAATGTTTTCGTTGTTAAATCCATCGCACCAGAGGTACCAATGAGCCGCATTTTTGCGGGTATTTGGCCATTCTGGTTTGCGATGGCTGCAATGATCGGACTACTTATCATATTTCCACAAATCGCTTTATATTTGCCGCAAAAACTGGTTGGCAATTAGTGATTTTGCGTCGCTACTACTGGAGAAAACGATGGATGCAAAAACCAAACTACAAACACTACAACACTTTATCGGTGGCGAATGGACTAACGGCAGTAACACCGATACGTTCGACGTGCTTAATCCAATTGACGACAGCTTGTACTGCCATGCCAGTAAAGGCAGTGCTACCGACATAAACAATGCAGTTACAGCGGCCAAAGCGGCCTTCCCTGCCTACAAAGCAACGCTACCATCGGAGCGAGAGCGCTGGTTACTGCGCGTTGCTGAACTCATGGAAGAACGCAAAGACGAACTGATCGCTTGTTTAATCGATGAAATAGGCTCACCCATTCAAAAAGCAATGTTTGAATTCGGGAAAGGCCTAACGATGGTGCGGGCTGCAGCTGGTTTGTGCCGTAACGTGCGAGGCGAAACCATTCCATCCGATGCACCGGGTAAGTTTTCTATGTCGATAAGAGAGCCGTTAGGTGTTGTAGCGATCATCACACCGTTTAATGTACCGTTAATAAAAATATCACGCTTAATATCGAATGCGATGGCCGTCGGTAACACAGTGGTGCACTTACCCTCCGAGCTTGCACCACGCATTTCAATGCTGTTCGCTAAAATCATCGAAGACGCTGGCTTTCCGCCGGGTACGTTTAATGTGGTTAGCGGATACGGCCATGAAATTGGCGACGACTTAACCAGCCATAAAGACGTTAATTTTGTTTCGTTCACAGGCTCTTCGGTGGTGGGCCAACATATCAATGAAATATGCGCTAAAAACAAAACACCGAACACCTTAGAGCTCGGCGGCAAAAGCCCCACAGTGATTCTTGCCGATGCAGACCTTGAAAAAGTGATGCCGTTGGCCGCTCGGTCCATTTTTATGTTTGGTGGCCAAGCTTGTATCGCGTCCAGCAGATTTTATGTAGAGCGCCCGCTATATGATGAATTTGTTAAACGCTTTTCAATGATTGCATCCAAGGTTGGCATGGGCGACTTAAGAGACCCCAACACGGTCATAGCGCCGATCATTTCTGAACGACAACGCACACGCATAAAAAATCACTTAAAAGATGCGGTAAGTAAGGGAGCAACCGTTGCTGCTGGCGGTGAATGGGAAGGCAATCGCTGCCAACCTACTCTGCTAACCGGTGTGGCTGAAGAGATGACGCTGTGCCGTGAAGAAACCTTTGGCCCCGTCACGTCTATTTATCCAATAGATAGTTATGAAGAAGGCTTAGAAAAAGCCAACGATACAGAATACGGTTTATCTTCTGCGATATTCACCAACGACATTAATAAAGCCATGCACTTTGCGAAAAACATTGGCGCTGGCATGTGCCATATCAACGGTCCAACCATTCACGACGAAGCACACGTGCCTTTTGGTGGCAATGGACAAAGCGGTGTTGGTCGCGAAGGCACCGACGCCGATTTAAACGCGATGACTGAACTTAAATGGGTAACGGTACAGCTATGACATACACACTTTATCATCACGGCAGTTCAGTTTGCGCTGCCAAAGTACGCTTTGCAATGGCGGAGAAAAACATTGAATGGGATGGCGTGTATATCGACATTCTGGCCGGTGAACAATTTGACCCCGACTATGTAAAAATAAACCCGAAATCGGTCGTTCCTACTTTGGTACACAACGATCTGATTATTCCTGACTCAACCGTTATCTGTGAATACCTCGATAACATTGAACCCGACACCAGCTTACACCCTGAAAATGCGTATGACCGGGCACAGGCACGCTACTGGACTAAAGCCATCGACGAAGACTTACACCCTGCCTGCGGTGCAGTGACTTTTGTTTGCTCTCATCGACACACAGTAATGAAAAACCTTGGCGAGGAAGGCACCAAAGAATTTTTAGCATCCACGCCAGAGTTCTCTGTTACGTCAAACTGGAAAGCTCAGAAAGATGCCTTCATTCGTTATGGATTCGATGCACCCGGCGCTACTGAAAAAATAAAACTCTACGACAGCTATCTGTTCAAAATGGAAAAGGCACTGCAAGACAGTGACTGGTTAGTTGCGAACACATTCACCATAGCCGATATCGCGCTAACTCCTTACGTAAATCGGCTTGCCATGATGAACATGAGTGGCATGTGGGAAAACGGACGGTTGCCAGGCGTTACTGCCTGGTTCGAACGCATCAAAGAGCGGCCGGCATTTCATAAAAATTTAATCGAATGGGTACCAGAACACTTAACCAACGACTTGCATAGCAACGGTTCGAAAAGTTGGCCTGAAGTGGCAAAAATTTTAGAAATTAGTTAGATCAGATCATTCATCAAATTCAATAAACAATGTGAGGAGAACCCAATGGGTCGACTAGAAAACAAAACAGCAGTCATTACCGGTGCAGCTCAAGGCATTGGTGCGTTGATGGCTAAAGCCATGGCCGATGAAGGTGCCAATGTACTGGTAACCGATGTGCTGGACACCGCCGCAGCCGTCAAAGCCATCACTGACGCAGGCGGAAAAGCACAAGGCATGAAAGTGGATATCACATCCAATGATGACCTTAAAGCCATGGTCGAAAAAGCCACTGGCGACATGGGTGGGTTAGACATTATGGTGAACAATGCCGCCATATTTGCCACGATAACACCAAAGCCGTTTTTCGAAATCGATGATGATGAGTTCGACATGATCATGAAGGTCAATGTTCGTGGCGTACACCAGGTGATGCGCGCAATAACACCAACCATGATCAAAGCCGGTGGTGGCAAGGTTGTTAATATTGCCTCTGGCACTTTCTATTACGGCCCACCGGGCTTGTCGCATTACACCGCATCCAAAGGTGCTGTGATCGCGCTCACGCGTGGTCATGCTCGAGAGCTTGGCGATAAAAACATTCAAATTAATGCTATCGCACCGGGCTTAACGGAAAGTGAAGGTGTAAGAGCTAATGATGGCTTTGATATGGCACGTGGCCCTACCGTTGCCAGCCGTTCGATT
>CALDTX010000171.1 GCA_937923565.1 uncultured Granulosicoccaceae bacterium
TTAATGGTTGAGTACTCGGGCTCAATACTGACACGGGTTTCAGTAGCCGGCTTAACCAGACGTTTAACTTTAATGGTTTTGAAAACTGCAGGAACGGTAACTGTTTTAGTGGAGGCAGGCTTGTCCAGAACCGTTTTCGTAATGGTTTCATAGCGCGCTGGGATTTCTACCAAACACATGATCTCACCGGTGGTGTTATCGATGCGTTCTATAGGACCACGGCCTTTTTTCCAAACACTGCGTGCAGGCTCGATAAGTACCGACTCTGTTTCAGAGCGGTAAGTGGCTGGCACATCGATTACACGTGTTGAGGCCTCTCTAACCACCACTCTTTCTTCAACGGTTTCGTATTCAGCAACAGTGACTTTAATTTCCTCACTGGCTTCTTTTTTAAGAACACGTTGCGCAGTCATTTTGTATTCAGGTGCCGTGTAATACTCTCTGAAGCACACCCCTGCCTCCACACTGGCCAAATCAATACCAGAGCGAGCAATGCCTTCTAGCGCACCAGGGCTAGCAGGAACACTCTTTCCGGCAAATTGCATATTCCAACTGGACTCAGCCGCTTTCACTTCGATTTTCTCGAAAGCTTCTGTGTACTCTGCTGGAATGGTTTTAATGGTACGAGCAGCTTCTTTAACAATAATGGTTTGTTCGGCTGTTTCGTACTTGGCAGGAATGGTTTCGATGCGTTCAGACGCTTCCTGAACAACCACTTCTGACGTTCGAGTAGCAAACTTTGCCGGTGTAATAACTTTGGCGTAACACTCGCCTGGTTTTGCATCAGGAAGAGTTTGAGTGTTATCAGTTTCTTGTGCGAAACTGTTGGAAGCAAACAATAGACTTCCTATTGCAACGACCGCTGGTGCGTAATACTTATTCACAGAATGGCTCCGAATTTGTGACTGCAGTATTAGTAACTGCCAACTCTGTGATTGTCCAATGCTATGAAGTTAATTTCAATGGCTAAACTGATAAACACACTTTTTCGTCGGAACATTGACGCAACTTAACGCACGTCGCGACAAACTTCCGACAAGTAGTGCGAGCATAATCCAATAAGACAAACTTCCACTGCTCGATGAAGTTGATTGAGCAGTAAGCGGCATACTATCGTCACCATCAACAATGCCATCGTTATCCGTGTCAGGGTTATCCGGTAACGTACCGAGTGCTAACTCCTGCCCATCTAACAATCCATCGTTATCGCTATCGGCCACCAACACATCAGTTGCTTCGTTAGCAACTTCTACATCATCATTTAAACCGTCGTTATCGGTGTCGGCAAGCGTTGGATTAGTGAAGTAATCTTGTAATTCTTCTGCATCGTTTAAGTTATCACCATCGGTATCAGCTAACAATGGACTCGTGCCGTGCAGGTTAACTTCTGCACCATCGTTTAGCGAGTCTTCATCTGTATCCATGATCAAAGGTTCGGTCCCCAAACCAACTTCAATACCATCGTTCAATCCATCGGTATCGCTGTCGGCCAACTGTGGGTCAGTGCCATAGACATCGCGTTCTTCACTATTACTTAAGCCATCGTTATCGAGATCAGAGTTGGTTGTGATATCCAACAACAGGGTTTCATGCGCATCCGTTTCCGGTGCACCACCTCGGCTTTTACTGCCTGCGATAACATGTAGTGTACTGCCCAGTCGCGCACCACCACCACTGTGCCTTGCTGTGGGCATACTTTGTAATTCACGCCATACCCCTGTGTTCACATTAAACGCTTCTACCGTGTCCAACGCATCGCTGGTTGTGTCTATTTCACCGCCAACCACAATCACTTCGTCGCCGGCATCAGCAGCAATAACACCTGCACGTAAGGTTGGGATATCGTTCATGCTCTGCCAGCTACCGGATACAAAGTCGTAAACATCAGTTGCAGCTACCGGGTTGGCAAACGGATTCGGTGCGCCTGATTGCCGACCAGCAGCTAGCACCAGTTTGTCGCCAAGCAACACAGCGCTGAAATGGTCGCGCGCGTTGGGTGCGTCAGGCAACACTGTCCATCGCTCAGTTACCGGATCGTACTCGTCGAACCAGCTAACAGCCCCGCCTGAATGACCCAGTGTATTACCACCCACGATATATATTTTGTTATTTCGAACCACGGCACCGGCGCTGCCACGAGCCCGGTTTGCAGGCATGTTGCCCACTATCGACCAACTCTGGGTAAGTGTGTCGAAAACATGGATATCTGATACCGAGGGCTCGTTCGGATAGCAACAGGTAAACGCTGCAATGACATAAATTTTGCCGCCAATAGCCACCGGTTGAAAATGGTGCAGCTCCAATGGCATGGCGCCAAGATTGGTCCATGTTTTCGCCACTGAGTCATACATTTCGAGCGGTCTGGTAGCCCGGCCACCCAATAGATACAAGTTCGAACCAACAGCCACAACACCGGATTCATGCCTTGGTGTGGGTGTACTGGAGTCGGCGCTAATTTCAGTATTCCAGCTGTTTTGATCGCTGGTTTGCGCATTTACAAAGCTTACGGGAAGCAGCTGAAGCAGAAACAGACCGAGGCCAGCGAAAACAGCGTTGCTACAACGAATTTTACAAGCATCAAAAGACGTGGAAGGCATAACAAAAAAGGCCTGTTAAAACAGACCTTTTAAAGCAATTTACGACCCAATATACCAGGCCTAATGTGGCAAATTGTTCAGCTTTTACGCTTGTCTGGCAGGCGAGCAAGCAAACTGCTGGTATCCCAACGGTTACCGCCAAGCTCCTGAACATCGCTGTAGAATTGATCTACCAGCGCTGTAACCGGCAAACTGGCACCATTTCGTCCGGCCTCATCAAGCACGATATTGAGATCTTTACGCATCCAGTCGACAGCAAAGCCATAGTCGAACTTTCTGTCTAACATGGTTTTATAGCGATTTTCCATTTGCCAGGATTGCGCGGCACCTTTGGATATGACGTCGATCACTGCGCGACCGTCAAGCCCTGCAGCTTCGGCAAAATGGATGCCCTCAGATAAGCCCTGCACCAATCCGGCTATACAAATTTGATTCACCATTTTGGTCAGCTGACCGGCACCGCTGGCACCCATTAACCGCACCGACTTGCTAAAGTGCTGCATTAGCGGTTCAGCTTTATCGTAAGCACCCTGTTCGCCGCCAACCATGACCGTGAGTGCACCGTTTTCAGCACCAGCCTGGCCACCTGACACAGGCGCATCGAGAAATTCAACGCCCGATTGCGCAGCAAGCTCGAACAGCTCGCGCGCAACTTTTGCAGAAGCGGTAGTGTGATCAACGAACACACTACCAGAGCTCATTCCGGCAAACGCGCCCGACTCACCTAGCACGACGCTGCGTAAGTCGTCGTCGTTGCCGACACAGGCAAACACGAAATCACAACCAGTGGCAGTTTCAGCTGGCGTGCCATGCGCTGACCCGCCATGCTCGGCTACCCACGCATCAGCCTTTGCCGACGTGCGGTTGTACACCTTTACAGTGTGGCCGTTCTTGGCTAAATAGCCTGCCATGGGATAACCCATAACGCCCAAACCTAAAAATGCAACTGCAGCCATCGTGTTATCCCTGTGTGGTTGTTATACGTAGTCCTTGTATTTTGCCAGATGACGTACAGGTTTGGACAGCGCGTCTTTGCGGAACGGATCGCCCAGTTCGCGGTTACACATGATTTCAACCACGGTGGTTTTGCCATCATTCATTTGCATGTCGACCGCTTTTTTCAGCGCTGCACCAACATCGCCCATTTCATCAACGGTAATGCCTTCAGAGCCCATAGAGCGACCAATCTCAGCAAAGCTTGGGCTGTCCAGTTCGCCAGCAACAAATCGGCGACCATAAAAATCAACCTGGTTTTTCTTCTCTGCACCCCATTGTCTGTTGTGGAAAACAACAGCAGTTACAGGAATATCGTGGCGAACCGCAGTTAGCACTTCATTCATGCTCATGGCCCAAGCGCCATCTCCAGCGTAAGCAATTGCCGGACGCTCAGGCGCCGCCGCTTTGGCACCAATCATAGTGGGTAGTGCATAACCACAGTTACCAAAACTCATTGGCGCGAAGAAGCTACGTGGACGGTTAAAACGCAAGTAGCTGTTTGCCACGGAGTTTATGTTACCAATGTCGGTAGACACCATAACGTCGGCCGGCAACGCATTTTCAAGTTCACGTAATACCTGACGTGGCGCCAACCAGTTACCTTCTTCTTTTTCAGCTTCGGCTAGCATGTCTTGGCTGAAGTCATCAGTTTCGTGTTTCCACGCATCAAGCTCAGCTTCCCAATCTTTCTTCTCACCCGCGATAGTGGCAGCCCGATCGGCACGATTTGCATCACAAGCCAGCGTTTTATCGCTAAGCATACGAGTTAATGCAGTTGCAGCTGAACCTGCATCACCACAGATGCCCACAGAAATTTTCTTAACCAGACCCAGCATCTTGTGGTCGGCATCAATTTGAATGATCTTGGCATCTTTTGGCCAGTAGTCCATACCGTGCTGTGGCAATGTACCGAAAGGTCCAAGACGCGAACCCAACGCAACAATAACGTCTGCTTGTGCAATCAATTTCATCGCAGCTTTTGAACCCTGATAGCCCAAAGGTCCGCACCACAATTCGTGATCAGCTGGGAAGGAGTCGTTGTGCAGATAACTGTTGACAACCGGTGCGCCTAAACGCTCAGCAAACGCAACACATTCTTGAACGGCATCGGCCATAACAACACCACCGCCCGACAAAATAACCGGAAACTTGGCTTGCGCTAAAAGCTCAACCGCTTCAGCTAATACTTTTTCGCCACCGGGACCACGATCCAGTCGCATGGGCTGTGGAATCTCAACATCGATGTCGCCATAAAAGTAATCGCGAGGAATGTTCAGCTGCGTTGGGCCAATTTCAGACATAGCGCGATCAAAGCAACGTCCGGTGAATTCAGCCATACGGTTTGGGTTGTTAACGTGGCCTTGATATTTTACGAACTCCTGAAACATCGGTAATTGGTTTGCTTCCTGGAAACCACCTAAGCCCATGCCCATAGTGCCGGTTTCAGGCGTAATCATAACGACCGGGCTATGCGCCCAATAGGCCGCAGCTACTGCTGTTACACAGTTACTGATGCCAGGACCGTTTTGACCAATAACCACACCGTGGCGACCGCTGGCTCGTGCATAGCCGTCAGCCATGTGCGCTGCGCCTTGCTCGTGCACTACAGGTACCAAACGAATACCTGCAGGGGCAAAAATATCCATGGCGTCCATGAACGCTGAACCCATGATGCCAAAAATATCGGTAACCCCATTGGCAACCAAGGTTTCTACGAACGCTTCCGAAGGCGTCATTCGAGCCATTTTATTCTCCAGTTGTTTAGATGCCAGCAGGCACCAAAATAGTTAACACTAAAATAAATCTAAAGCGCGCTTTGCGCACTTTGAAAGTCTAATGACAAGGCATCGGCCACTTGTTCGTTAGTAACCACTCCCTTGCAAACGTTTAGCCCATTCAGCAAATGCGGGTCATTAAGTAACGCGTTCTTATAGCCCTTGTTGGCCAACGCAAGTACATGCGGCAAGGTTACGTTATTTAAGGCATAAGTCGATGTTTTAGGCACACCGCCGGGCATATTTGCAACGCAATAGTGCACCACATCATCAACGACGTAGGTAGGTTCGGCGTGCGTGGTGGGCCGTGAAGTTTCACAACAGCCTCCTTGGTCGATAGCCACATCAACGATCACCGAACCGGGTTTCATTTTTTTAACCATATCAGCAGTAACCAACTTTGGTGCAGCGGCACCTGGTATCAAAACGCCTCCTATCACTAAGTCTGCTTCGAGCACGTGTTTTTCGAGCGAATCGGCTGTGGAAAAAACAGAATTCGTGCTGCGCCCAAATTGTTGCCAATGCGATTCAATCACATCCGGGTTTCGATCGATAACCCAGGTATCGGCGCCCATACCCACGGCAATATGCGTTGCATGGGTGCCTACTACACCACCACCAATGATGACAACCTTGGCCGGATCAACGCCGGGTACACCGCCGAGCAGCATGCCCAAACCACCATGCGGCTGTTCCAAGCAGTAAGCACCAGCCTGAATAGCCATGCGCCCTGCTACTTTAGACATTGGCGCCAGCAACGGCAAACCACCCAACGGAGAGGTTACTGTTTCATAAGCAATACAAATCGCGCCGCTTTTGATCAGATCGTGAGTTTGTTCCGGATCTGGCGCTAAATGCAGATAAGTGAACAGTATTTGGCCTTCACGAAGCATGGCACGCTCTACCGCTTGTGGCTCTTTCACTTTTACGATCATATCGCTGCGTTGGAACACATCTGCCGCAGTACCGATGATTTCAGCACCTGCATTAATGTATTGTTGATCGTCTGAGCCAATACCCGAACCCGCAAGGGTTTCAACCAGCACTGTGTGCCCATTGGAAACCGCTTCGCGAACGCTCGTGGGCGTCATGCCAACGCGATACTCATGATTCTTAATTTCTTTTGGTACACCAATGATCATGCTAGCCGATCTCCAAATTAGCAACGCTATAAGAGCCGCAACGGTAAGCAGTTCCCGGCAAGCTTGCTAGTACCAACAGATTTGATATGGATGTGCCAGAGAGCAAATGAACGCTTTAGGTTCACATTTCCCGAATAATACCTGCCAACTTGCTGATTCCTTCGGATATTTTATCTTCGTGAATCGAAGAAAATCCGAGGCGGCAATAATTGCCCGGACCTTCCCTGCTAGCGAAATAGTTGTCTCCGGCATTAATAACGATGCTTGATTCAGCAGCGCGTTTTTCCAATTCTTGAGCGCTGATATGCTCTGGCAACCTAACCCAAAAAGACGAGCCACCGAATGCCGGTGCAATCGCAGACAATGGCTCATGAGCAGCTAGTGCCTGATCCATGATCTGCCAACGACGCTGGAAAGTTTGCGCCAATCGAAGCAGCGCTGAATCATGGTGCCCTAGGGCCAGAAAATGGCCAACCGTTCTTTGGTTATTAGTGGGTGGATGCCGGTACATGAGTCGGCGCAGCGCCCGGGCTTTTCGAATTAACCCTGGCGGGCCCACCAAAAACCCCACACGCAAACCCGGCGCCAGCGTTTTTGACAAACTGCCGACATAAATAACACGATGCGATTGATCCAGACTCTTTAAAGCTGGCGTTGGTTTACCAATAAAATTGAGTTCAGATTCATAGTCGTCTTCAACGATATACACGTTGTGCTTCTCGGCATCATCGAGCAGCTTTTGGCGGGAAGCCAAGGGCATGGTTCGGGTTGTTGGACATTGATGGCTGGGCGTAACGTACATCAGCTTACAGTCCGCCAAACGATCATCGGTTTCAACACCTTGATCGCCAACCGGGAACGTGACGCGCTCACCGCCGAACAAACTGAAAATATTGCGCGCATCAACGTAGCACGGATCTTCAAGGCCAAAAGACGAGGATTTATCCAATAAAAGCTGAGCGATCAGGTAAATCGCATTTTGTGCACCGCTGGTAATCAGAATTTCATCGCGATTAACCCAAACCCCTCGACGAGGTAACACGCGGGTATGTATTTGTTCTACCAGCAGTTCGTCGTCGTGATCAACTCTGTCGTGAGTCCATTGGCTAATTGCACCTACCCGTAAAGACAAACGGCAAGCTTCTCGCCAATCGTTTACAGGAAATAATGAAGGGTCTACCTGACCATAAATAAACGGGTAATCGAATCGCTGCCAATCGAGCGGTCGCTGAATATTGCGCGACGACAATAAATCGATGGCAGTTTCCGGCCCAGCTTCAGCTTCCGGGTTCGGAGGCACGGCACGCGTTCGCACAGTTTCTTGATCAACCCTGCCCGATAAAATGGCATGGTTAACAAAATAGCCACGACGTTCATGCGCAATGAGATAGCTTTCATCGATAAGATGTTGGTAAGCGAGAACCACCGTATTCCTAGCAACATTAAGCTGCCTGGACAACTCACGTGACGACGGCAATGGCACATCAACCGGAATACGATTATCCAGAATTGCCTTAACCAAGGCTTCTCTTAACTGAGCTTGCAAACTTTGCGGTTTATCGGCATCCAGATTAAACAGCTGATGCCACATTGGCTTTTCGTGAGTTTTACCCACGATCGTTCAGCTCATCGCCCTGCGCAATTTCGAAATCAAGTTCTTCGACCGAATCGGGTAGCTCCGATTCCGCTAATGCCGGTATATCCAACTCTTGCGCAATAATCGGAGCAACACGTGCACCGGATTTTTTAACGCCGCTGGAGCCTGGAGCCATGGTTTTTACATTAGACCATGTTGATGATGTGTTCTTTTGCACTGCTTGATGACTACCTGTAGCGACGCGTTTATTTAAGACTGGCAACTCTTCACTGTTACCCAGATCGTCTGGACCAGCTTTCAAGCGGTGCAGTTCAGATTGTTTGTTCGCTCTAAAGCTGGCGAAGTCTCTTTGCAAACGGATCAGCTTTTCTTCGGATATCTGCAATTTGGATTTTAGGGTATTTATTTGTTGTGCTTGCAATCGGGTGTGCACATTAACCGCATCTTGTTGAGCTTTTATCTGATTACTCTTAAGCGTAGAAGCTGAGCTTTGTTTTTGAAGTAAATGCAACGCGTGCTCAGCGTTATTTTTTTGACCGTGCAAGATTTCTATGTCGCCGTTAAGGTGATCGATGGATTGTTGATGCTTCGCACGCTCAACGCGTAATTGCCGATTACTGCGTAATCGCATTGCACTTAAGCCAATTAACAGACCCAAACACGCCGCGGCCGCCAATACCAGCAACAGTTCTAGCGTTATCGTGCTCATTCGTTAAATGCTTCCGCACGGATAGAAACGACGTGCGAGCCATTGGCCAAACTCAGACCGGATTCTATCTGTGTTGTAAACCGACTTTCGTCGATTCCTCTTTCTATCAGATAAGACACAATAGCTTTATTCCTTGCCGTACTGAGCTGTTTGTTTTCCGTACCGGACGCGAGATCGGCGCTGCCCACAGATACAAAAACATCAGATTCAGCATATAAAAACAGCAGCTCAAAAATTTTATCCAGATTGGTGGTAGCCTGCAAATTGAGGCTATCGCTTGCGCTTTCGAACGAGACAGAAGACGCCATAGCCGTAATTGATTCGAGCGCTTCACGGCGCATACGTTCAAAGGCGCTTTCGGGCTCCCTTACGAGCTCTGATTCTACACCGACCGACAAGCTCGATACAGTCGGAGCGTTCACGATTGGGTTATCCTGCACATTTGATTCGCTCAATGGTAAACGGTCGTCATTTTCGCCAAGCAATGACTCAGATCTGTCTATTTTGCCCACCGGTAGAGAGTCTGACGATGCCGACACTAATTTTTCGGAAACGATACTGGCTGATTGGGATGGCTGAACAGCCGTTGCAACGTTTTCATTAATATCCTGAGCCTCAACCGTTGTAGTTCGCGAGAAAAGGCTTTCTGGCATCAAAACCGGTGTATTCAATAAAGACCACCCCACCAGCACAAAAAGCCCACAGCAAGACACCGCTAGCACAAGCCAACTGCTGTTGCCGGATGGTTCCGCTGTGTAGGTAATTTGCTGGTTCATTGCCTTTGCGATTGTGCCTTGGTTGGCATAACCAAGATTGAATAATCATTTGCCGTTTGACCTAAAACACGCGTGCGCAGCCAAATCGGGACGGAGATCAAATTCTGAGCGTTTTTTGACCACAAAACAAGCATATCGACCCCAATAAAACGTAACAAGTCGGCAGAATCAATGCTGCTTCACACAACACATGTTTGTGCACCTAAACACAGACTGATAAATCGCAAACGATAAGCTACACCCAATCGAATAAGCCTCCGCCAGCGAAGTGGACCAAGGTGAATAAAAAGTGAAGAAAAAAGCGGCAATTACCCTACTGTTAACAACGACGTTATCGGCTTGTGGCTGGGTCGATTCCACCGGCCTTCAAGCCAATGATGGCAATGCCTATGCAGACCCAAGTTTGGCCATTTTAAATGATGGCGATGCCTTCGAAATGCAGGAACTATCAAATCGCGTTGCCGTCTTTAACGACAGTACCAACACGCAACAGAACTGGACATGGAAGCTACTGGATTCTCAGGCGAACATAGAAACCTGTTTGAAGTTTAGCGACTTCAAGCGTGAGCATTTAACCAATACACTGGAGAGAGCGTGCACAGATGCTAGTCGTTGTAGCGTCGACATTGTTGAAACGTTCGAGCTACAAACAACACGCTTTAAATTCAATATTCCACAGTTAAAAACGTCCGCTGCTTTAGCTTATCAAGCAAGCTCTACCGATAATGAAGGCAACACCGTTAATAAAAACCACACCGTTTGTGCCCTATCGATTAACGAAGCACCAACCGTGGAAAACGATGATTATCAGGTATCTGAAAATGGTGATTTGATCGTTGATGGTGCTGATGCAAATAGCTTACTGGCTAACGATTACGACGACAACGATATTCGCAACACACCATTAAAAGTAAACACGACACCAGTAATAGCGCCACGCTATGCTGAGGAATTTACGTTGTATGATAACGGCAGCTTTTACTATAAACCCACTAGCGGTGTACTCCAAGCCAACGCGCAAACACTAACCGACAGCTTTAGTTATGCAGTCACCGATGGCCAGCATACGGTAGAGGCACAAGTTAACATCGACATCGTCGCATTTAATAGCGAACCCGTACGTATAGCGCCACTACTCAACTTAGCGCTGTTCACTGAAAGCACCAACATACCGTACCAACTGGTGGACTTTAATGATTACTTTCAGGATGCAGATGGCGATGCATTAGTGTTTAGTTTGGCGCGCGATAGTTTGCCTGAATCAGGAAATTTAACGCTCACTCGTGAAGGCTTACTACTGGGTTTTGTTGAAGCCCAAGATATCGGCCGATACAACGCTACCGTGTTTGCCACTGATGGCGGCACAGCGGTTAACGGTCAATTTACACTAAATATTACCGAATTTTTTGAACGTAATGGCAGACCAGCTGTTAGCGATATTAGAAACAAAACGGTTCGCGACTCGTTCGAATACGATGTGTCGGTGTTTTTCTCAGATGTTGATGAAGATGTTTTAAGCTTTACGGCAGAAAATTTACCCAACGGTGTTTCGATTAGCGAACAAGGCGTCATTTCAGGAACAGCCGACAACAGCAATACCGGCACTTGGCTAGTGCGCGTAACAGCTGACGATCAACGTGGCGGTCAAACCAGTGATAGTTTCAGGCTACGCATTCGCTAAGCCTGTTGAGCGATAATAGCCAGTGCCTGCTCGTGCAGTGCCGCATTGGCACTGGCTACCACAGAGCCATCGATAATGGTGGCGTTGCCCTGCCAATCGGTGATGATTCCGCCAGCACCACGCACAATTGGAATTAAAGCTTGAATGTCGTAGGCGTTTAGATCGCATTCAACAACCAGATCAACATAGCCCATTGCCAACAAGGCATAGCAATAACAGTCACCACCAAAACGCACCATGGATGTGACAGCCTTTATTTGATTAAGAACACGTTGTTGAAAACCGGCTTTGAAATAGTCTGGGCCTGTTGTTTGTACGATGGCACTGGCTAACGATTTGGTTTTACGCGTACTTAATGAACGCACGCCATGGCGGTCATGCAATTGCGTTAGATTGGGCGTGCCTATCAGCCGTTCACCGATATAAGGTTGGTCCATTACACCCAGAATGGTCTGGTCGCCATCATAAACACCAATTAATGTACCCCACATCGGCACACCTGTTATAAAAGCGCGAGTTCCGTCGATAGGATCAACCACCCAAACAGGTTGTTGCTTGCTGATTATTGGTGCACTTTCTTCACCCAAGAAACCGTGGTCGGGGAAATCTTGAGCGATAACGGCTTTAATGACTTTCTCAGCGCCTTTGTCGGCCGCCGTAACAGGATCAAAGCCGCCAGAAAGGTCTTTGTTTTCTACATCGATAGGTTGACGAAAATACTGCAATGTTTGGTCAGCCGCAGCATCAGCAGCCCTATTGGCCGTGTCCCGAAGCTTATCGAGTAAATTTTCATCAATAGGCTGAGGGTCAAACTTCGGCAAACTCATAATCAAATTCCAAAAAATGTGGCTAGTACCATAACGCAGTCTGCCTATCCGTGCACCGTTTCCTGGATGGAGCTTTGACAGTAGGCGATTTTTCTGACGCCCATTATGCGTCAAGCGCGCCAGCGTAAAATCGAGTTATGCGTCATAAATATTAATATTCATGAAAGGTTCATAAAGAGGCCTAAATTTCCTCACCAACGTGCAATCTCGCATCTATACTCCGTGACCCTGTAAACATACGCCGTTAGTGTAAGGCTACTAAGTGGTTGACTAAAACAGCATGAATAAAAGACTATTTATATCGCTCACACTGTTGGCGTCGTTGCTTTTATTGAAAGCCTGCGCGCAAGTAGACCTAAAACAGGCAACCTATGGTGCGCTACGCAAACATGATTGCCGAACCAATAATCTGGAACAAATTTGTGCGCAACCCTACCGCAGAGACTACATCGAGTATGCAAAAATGCGAGAGGAACTAATGCGCCAGCATCATGATCAAACACAGTATCAAGCTCTGGAAAACACCCAGGCTCCCACGACCTTCGCCGGAATGACGCAATGACCGAACCTGCGCAACTTGCCCGAATTATTGCCCATAGAGGCGCATCCGCCGATGCACCAGAGAACACGCTAGCTGCTTTCGAATTAGCGGCCAGACAAGGGGCTAAATGCGTCGAGCTGGATGTATCGATTAGCTCAGATCATATTCCTTTTGTACACCACGACGACACGCTAGAACGTTGCACCAATGGCTCAGGCTATCTGTGTGCGTATACCGCAGCGCAGCTCGACAAATTCACAGCGGCAAATAATCACAGCGGTTTTAATAACGAGCCGATTCCCAGGCTTTCAACAACAATCGATCGGCTTAATCAATTAAACCTCGGTCTTAATCTTGAAATAAAGCCAACGCCGGGCTTGGAAATCGAAACCACGACAGCCATTTGCGAAACCATAAAAACCCATTGGAAAAGCGATTTACCGTTGGTGCTTTCAAGTTTTAATCAGGAAGCATTAGCACTAGCAAGAGACCTTCTACCCGGCGCACCCCGAGCACTCATTGTTTGTGCAGTACCTTCGAACTGGCGACAACTTACTCAGCAATTGCTTTGCAGCAACCTGCATGTAGCTGCCGAACTACTGAACAAAGAACAGGCTACATCTGTTCTTGATGCCAGCCTTGGCTTATATTGTTTTACAGTTAATGACGTTGAACAAGCTAAACGCTTATTTGACATGGGTGTGCACGGCGTCTTTACCGACCGGCCAAAAAAGCTTCTAACTGCACTGTAATAAACGGCCTAGCCAGTCAGTTGCTGTCTGGCTGTTTGAATAATCGGGCATTTAAGCGTTTTGGAGATTGAGAACGAACTGCGCGCAACACCTCCGGCCAAAGCGCCAACCAACAACAGCCATGGGTAAAACCCGGCAAGCTTAACCCCCACGCATTAGTTTGATTCAAAACGAAAGGCTTGGATAACTGCGCTGGAATTACCGCATCTGCAGTACCCAACAAATGCCATTGAACCACAGACGCTCGTAATTTCGGCTGCTTCGCCGGATTCAACGAACTGTAAAGCGGTGTGTATCCATGTAGCTTTGTCCAACCATCGGTGTCTAAATTGCCAGCAACAGTAACAAGCTCAACCACTTTATCCTGATTAGCTGCCAGCAACAAAGCAAGTGCCGCTCCCCCGCTATGGCCAAAAAGCCTGACCTTTTTAACCTTGTGTTGTTTAATTAAAACGCGCAATGCAGCACCCATGGCGTTCACAACGGTGGGTGAGTAACGTGCTGATGTCCAGAGCTTATCGTTACATGCACTATCATTAGAATTACCGTGATAACAAGGTCTGCCCAGATAAACACTTGGCTGGGTATCCTGAGCCATAAGCTTTAGCATCAGCGGGTTACTGCCGGTGGGATCTGCCATAACAAAATAGCGGTATCGCCAAGGGGTGCCATCACCCTCCAGATAAACACTAAGAGTATCTGTGGTTTGGTCAAGATGGTGCTTGTATATCGTCAATTCGAACCCATTAACATTAATCGTCGATCGTTTGAAACCGGCATCGATAGCAACATGATCAATACGAGTTTGTGCGCTCTGGCAACCCAACAATGGGAACAGCATCACGAAAAACACCGCTACTTTGAAAAAGCGTGATGATTTCATAGCTTATATCCACTGTAACGCTGCTCAATACGACGGCATCGGGTTAAGCAACCGATATAATAATAAAAGTAGTGATACTCAGATAGGACTGAAAAACACATGAGATTTTCCTTTCTTGCAGCTGGCATACTGGTGCTTGCACTGGGCCTTTGGATGGCCAGCGGAATGCTCAACAACAATGATAGCGAAGAAAGCGAAGAAATTAGAAATGCTGAGTCCGCCATTTTTAAGGTCGAATACATTGATGTTGCTCTTTCCACCAAAGAACGCAATATAGTTTTACAAGGCCAATTAGAACCCATTCGACACCTGCAGCTACGCGCCGCAACCAGCAGCGATGTGCAAGAGGTTAACGTTGTTAAAGGCTCGCGCGTCAAGGCTGGCGATAAAATTGTTACGTTAGCTTTACTTGATCGCGAGTCCGACCTGCGCGAAGCACAGGCTCGTGTGAAAACCGCCTTAAGTGAGCAAAAAGCAGCTACTTCATTACGCAAGCAAGGTTTGCAATCGCAGGTTCAACTCGAACAAATTCAAGCACAGCTCGCTTCAGCCCGTGCACAACTGGCACGCGTGCAACGCGACATTACCAACACCACCATAACAGCCCCCTTTGACGGCATTATCAATGATATTCCGGTTGAACTCGGCCAGCTTGTTTCCAACGGCGACGTTATGGCAGAAATTGTTGATGATAGCCAATTCTTAATTACGGCCAATGCCGCTCAACAAAGCGTTGCGCAACTGCAATTAGGTAAAGCGGTTACCGCAGAACTGATCACCGGTGAAACGCTCACTGGCGAATTAAGCTTTATTGCCTCCGTCGCAGACAGCGATACTCGTAGCTTCGCCGTTGAAGCCACGTTGAAAAACCCGGGTACCAATGTGTCTTCCGGTGTCAGCGCATCCTTAGTGGCGCCCGTTGCTCAAATTGAAGCGGTGTTCCTAACACCCTCAGCCTTGTCATTGGGCGATGATGGTGAACTTGGTGTAAAAATCGTAAACAGTGAAAACATCGTAGAATTCATACCCATCAAACTTGAAAGTACCTCACTCGATGGCGCTTGGGTAACGGGCATTCCCGACAACACCCGCGTTATAACGCTAGGTCAGGGGTTTGTAAATGCCGGGCAATTAGTCGAGCCGGTGCCAGCCGTGGTGGAGCAAGGCTTAAAGCCAGACAACCAAGAGGGTTAGGTTCATGAAAGCGCTCATCGATGCGGCCTTCAACCGCAATAGAACCGTTATTATGTTGCTACTCTTTTTGGTAGCGGCAGGTATCGTGGCCTATCAGGCCATTCCAAAAGAATCCGAACCCGATGTCCCCATTCCTATCATCTATGTATCGATGGGTCACGATGGCATATCGCCAGAAGATGCAGAACGTCTGTTGGTTCGACCAATGGAAAAAGAACTGCAGAGCATCACCGGCATTAAGGAAATGCGCAGTACGGCCAGCGAAGGTCACGCCTCAGTACTACTGGAGTTTGATGCTGGTTTCGATGGCGAAACCGCCTTAGCTGATGTGCGCGCCCAAGTAGATGCTGCGCGATCAAAGCTACCCACCGATACCGACGAACCCAGCGTTAATGAAATTAACATTGCGTTGTTTCCGGTACTGAATATCAGTCTGTCGGGCCCAATCCCAGAACGAACGTTGGTAAAAATTGCCCGCGAACTCAAAGACCGTCTAGAAGCCTTGCCCGGTGTACTTGAAGCCGACATTGCCGGCGAACGCGAAGAAGTGCTCGAAATTGTTGTAGACCCAATGATCATGGAAACCTATGAGGTCGACTTCAATTCTCTGTTTTCTCTGATACAAAACAACAATTTGCTGGTTGCCGCTGGCGCTATCGATACTGGTGCGGGCCGCATGGTGCTTAAAGTCCCCGGCATTATCGAGAACATCAACGACATCATGAAGTTACCAGTAAAAGTAACCGATGATGCCGTGGTCACTTTTGGTGACGTTGCCAGCATTCGACGAACCTTTAAAGATCCAAGAGGCTTTGCCCGGCTCGACGGGCAGCCAACATTGGTTCTCGAAATCAGTAAACGGCTCGGCGCTAACATTATTGAAACCATCGATGACGTAAAAGCAACCATCGAAGAGAGTCGCAGCAGCTTGCCCGAAACTCTGGACATTGGTTTTCACCAAGACAAGTCTGCACAAACCAAAACCATGCTGGCCGACTTACAGAACAACGTGATTTCCGGGGTTGTGCTGGTCATGATCGTCATCATGGCTGCGCTGGGTATTCGCTCCAGCTTATTAGTCGGTTTTGCTATTCCGGGCTCATTTTTAACCGGCATATTGGTCATACATTCCATGGGTTTCACCATGAACGTTGTGGTGCTATTCAGTCTTATTCTGGTGGTGGGTATGTTAGTGGACGGCGCAATCATCGTAACCGAGCTGGCTGATCGTAATATCGACCAAGGCTTTGATACTGCTGAAGCTTACGCGATGGCGTCCAAGCGAATGGCTTGGCCAGTTATTGCATCTACATTTACAACGCTGGTTGTCTTTGCACCGTTGCTGTTTTGGCCAGGCATGATCGGACAATTCATGCGCTATATGCCCATCACAGTAATCTCTTGCTTGATGGCTTCATTGTTAATGGCGCTCATCTTTATTCCCGTTATTGGTAAGTTTATCGGTCGTAAGCAGCAAAAGCCGGTGGTCGAAAAAGAAGACATTGACGATCCTGCACGGGCAAACCTACGTAATGTGCTTAGAAACCCGGAAGGGCACAATTCCGTTGCTAACATCACGGCTGATGACATTCGCACTGGTGCATCTGGCTCGAAAGCCGGTTACCTGCGTATTTTAAACGTACTGCTCAAAGCGCCAGGCCTCACCTTGCTCGCCACTTTGGTGTTCACGGTTGCTGTGTACTTTGTTTATTCCGTGGTTGGTAAAGGCGTAGAGTTCTTCCCGGATATCGAACCTGAATCTTTAGCGGTACAGGTGCTTGCACGCGGCGATCTCTCAATATACGAGCAAGATAAAATTCTTAAACGCATCGAAGATCGACTCTTAACCCGAACAGAGTTTAAATCTGTTTACACACGCACCGGCGTAGACTCACAAGATGGTGGTGATGTTATTGGCAACATTTCTTTAGAACTTAAAGACTGGGACAAACGCGATTCAGCCGTTAACATCATTGCAGAGCTTGAAGATTTAACCAGCGATCTGGCAGGTATAAAAATAGAATTCCTCAAGAATCAGGGTGGGCCTGACGGCGGCGGCAAACCAATCAACATACAAGTTAGCGCCAACACCACTGAGAAACTCTATGAAGCCGTGCAGTATGTTAACGGGCAAATGGTTAAAGTTGGTGGCTTCTCCGGCATTGAAGATAATCGTCCGCTGCCTGGTATTGAGTGGCGTTTACAGGTTGATCGTCAACTTGCAGCTCGCTATGGCGCCAACATCGCGCTTATCGGTAACGCGGTTCAAATGATTACAACTGGCATACGAGTAGCTGGCTACCGCCCCGACGATGCCACTGATGAACTCGATATCCGGGTGCGTTATCCAATTGATCAACGCAATTTAGACCAAATTACGCAACTGCGCGTACCCACCTCGCGTGGCATGGTACCGGTTGGTAACTTCGTTACATTGAAGCCTGCGCCAAAAACCGGCTTGATCAATCGCGTCGATGGTAACCGTGTTATCACGATTCAGTCCGATGTAGAAGAAGGCTTTCTCCCCGATACCCAATTGAAACTGTTGCAACAAGAGCTCGCTGACGGGCCGCAAGATCCCGATGTGTCAGTACAGTTCAAAGGCGAAGCGCAAGAACAACAAGAAACCATGACGTTCTTAATGACTGCTTTCATTGCGGCGATCTTTTTTATGATGATCATATTAGTAACGCAATTTAACAGCATATACCAATCGATATTAGTACTCAGTGCGATCATTTTTTCTACTTCTGGCGTACTCATCGGCCTCATGGTCACCGGACAAACCTTCGGTATTGTTATGGTGGGCATCGGTATCATCGCGCTGGCAGGCATTGTTGTTAACAACAACATTGTATTAATCGATACCTACAATAACTTTCGCAATTCTGGTGCTGCGGCACTGGATGCCGCCATGCTCACAGGTTCAGTGCGGGCGCGCCCGGTATTCCTAACAGCACTCACCACCATTCTTGGTTTAATGCCGATGGTGCTATCGATGAATATTGATCTTATTAACAGAGAGATATCGTTTGGTGCGCCGTCAACACAATGGTGGACCCAACTCGCCAGCGCGATTGCCGGCGGTCTGGCTTTCACCACCCTACTCACTTTGTTCCTGACCCCTTGTCTATTGGTGTTGGGTGCGAAAGTGAGCGCTAAATACCGCATAAGAAAACTGAAGCGCAAACAGCGCAGTCAAAGCCGTCAACCGATGGTGGGTAAAACGACTGCTGAAATCTAAACCTAGTGTGCTGCTTGTTCGTAACGCTTACGTAAAAGCGTTCGGGCTAGCAGCACCATCAGCAGGACAAACAACACGATCATCATGCCCATGCCCTCGCGCGCGGTTTCGGTTTCCCACCACACGTCTTTGGCCCACCATTGCGGTGTTTTGGGCCAATAATAGAACATCCCCACAACAGCTGCGGCAATACTCAACGGCAATAGCCAGCTTGCCTGCGAACCCAATAGCCACCTAGGTTTTAAAGCCGCTACCGCGGCTGCAATGGCCGGAATCGCGTAATACAACATCCAAATGGCACCGTCTGAGTCGTTATATTGCACGCCGATAAACAACAGCATCAACAGGCTCAGAATTCCACAAAAAACACGCACAGCGCTACTCCATACAATCCAGCAATTAAAAACCTTCTGCACGTTGAAGCATAGGCGGTATGCCTGAATTTCGCTGATCGTTTTTAGACTTTCTGTGACTATCCTCTATAGTTATTAAGGAGGTGTCAAAACCTCATCGGTAGCATTGTCTGGTGCAAAAACGCCGGGCCGCTCGTTTCTGCGCAATGAATATACTGGGAAGCCCGAAGGGCCAATGACCACTTTAGTTGACACAATAGTACCTATTAGCGATACCAATACGTCGTGGCAACGCTTTACGGTTAGTTACGCGTTTCCGGTCAGTTTTACGCAGGGCTTATTCGATGTTGAAAACACGCTGTTTCGCAATACGCTTACCCAAAACGAAGCAGGCAAGGTTCATCGTGTGGCGTTCTTCATCGACCGCGGTGTACTAAACGCCTGCCCGAACCTGATCCAACACATACACAACTACTTCGATGCTCACTCAAGCACATTAAGCTTGATCGCCGAACCCATGCTACTTCCAGGTGGTGAAATCATTAAATCAGACCTTACGCATTTGCAAACCATGCAAAGTCAGGTGGTTGAACAACATATTGATCGGCATTCCTACATTGTTGGTATTGGAGGTGGCGCGTTGTTGGATGCCGTTGGATTCGTCGCCGCCACATCACACAGGGGCATACGTCATATTCGCGTACCTACCACGGTGCTTGCGCAAAACGATTCAGGCGTCGGTGTTAAAAACGGCGTTAATCTCTACGGCCAGAAAAACTACTTGGGCAGTTTCACCCCACCGTTTGCTGTGCTTAACGACTACGAGTTTATTGAACAGTTATCGAACAGAGACAAAATTGCCGGGATGGCAGAAGCCGTGAAAGTTGCACTCATTCGGGATGCCGGATTCTTTCGCTGGTTGGAAGCCCATGCAACGGCGCTTTCCGAATTCGAATCCACGGCAATGCAATACATGATTCGCAGATGCGCTGAGCTGCATATGCGTCAAATCGGCAAAGGCGGCGACCCCTTTGAATTTGGCAGCGCTCGCCCGCTGGACTACGGGCATTGGTCGGCTCACCGACTCGAGAGCATGACCAACTACGACATTCGGCACGGCGAGGCTGTAGCCATTGGCATCGCTATTGATGCACGCTATGCCGTGCTAAAGCAGTTAATCGAACCGGGCACCGAGGAACGTATCTGTCGATTATTAGAGACCGTCGGTTTCACACTCTGGCACGCTGCACTGCTGCGTAAAAACAACAACAATACACTGACTATTTTGCAAGGCATAAGCGAATTTCGTGAGCACCTGGGCGGCGAACTATGCATCACATTGTTAGAGTCCATCGGCAAAGGCATTGAAGTGCACGAAATCGACGAGCCAGCCATGGTGAAAGCCATACAGTGGTTACACAGCCGTCAAAGCCAGCTCGCTTAAACAATGAACAAAGCTATTTCCACACTGCTGTATAGCTGGATAGAAGCGCAGGCCACACCAGCTCAACTGGACTGGCTGCAGCAGCGCAAAGCACTACTGACAACAGCCGGAACAAACCGCGATCTGCATATTTCTCTAGGCTTAATACCCAGAAAAATGGGACGCAGCGATTTAATACTTAATCAGTCGCAAACAGACAATGCTCAATCTCTCGCTGATAACTGGCGCGCCACCGGTTGGAGCATCGATATGGCAGCTCGTTGCTGGTTACTGTTGGAGCAAGCCGCTATCGACCCGGACGGCTTTGGCCAACTGTTTCAATCGCTGTGCCGAACTGCCGACTTAAACGAAAGCATTACCTATTACAAAGCCACTGCGGTTTTGCCCTACAGCGAAGCTTTAGACTGGCAAATAGGCGAAGGCTTACGCAGTAATATGCGCGCTGTGTTCGAGGCGATTACCCACAACAACCCCTACCCCTATAAACACTTCGAGCAAAACCGGTGGAATCATATGGTGCTAAAGGCGTTGTTTGTTGAAAGTAAATTGGCGCCGATTATCGGATTGGATGAACGTGCTAACGCTGAGCTGGCACATACGCTTTGCGACTACGCACACGAGCGCTGGGCCGCATCGCGCACTATCAGTCCGGAATTGTGGCGTTGTGTAGGTCCATTCGCAACAGATAAGCTTTTCGATGATCTGGTAAGGGCCAGTTGCAGCGAACAAGTTTCGCAACGAGCCGCCGCTGTGCTGGCCTTACAGCAAAGCCCTGATCCGCGAGCACCAAACATACTATCGAAGCACCCTCAAATGGTACAAAAGATAGCAACGAATACCCTGAGTTGGCAGGCTTTACCCGACTAGTTGTTTTACATTGCTCAGTTAAGCGGCGTAATGACGAGGCTTCGCTAAGCGAAATATTCTGCAAACAAACGACAAGCACACTTTTGGAGTAATAAGTCAATGATGTTCATCGACCCACATGCGCACATGATTTCACGCGTTACCGACGACTATGAAGCGATGGCGGCATCGGGTGTTGTTGCAGTCATTGAGCCCGCATTCTGGCTGGGCCAACCGCGCACGCATGTTGGCACGTACATCGATTACTTATCCAGCATTTTGGGTTTTGAACGCTTTCGTGCAGCCCAGTTCGGCATTCGCCACTACTGCACCATCGGGCTCAATTCAAAAGAAGCCAACAACGAACCACTGGCTGAAGCGGTGATGGACATTTTGCCGCAATTCGTTTTAAAAGAAGGCGTCGTGGCTATCGGTGAAATTGGTTACGACGAACAAACCGAACTTGAAGATCGTTACTTTCGACTGCAACTCGATTTAGCCAAAGAAGTGGATTTACCAGTCATGATTCACACACCGCATCGAGATAAAAAAAGAGGCACTACCCGATCTATGGATGTGTGCGAAGAACATGGCATTGATCCGTCAATGGTTATCGTGGACCACAACAATGAAGAAACCGTCCGCGAAGTACTCGACAGAGGCTATTGGGCGGCGTTTTCTATTTACCCTTCTACGAAAATGGGCAACGCACGTATGGTCGATATTCTGCTTGAATACGGCGGAGAAAGAATTATTGTTGATTCAGCCTGCGACTGGGGTATATCAGACCCTCTGGGCGTTGCCAAAACTGCCCAATTAGCCTTAGAAAAAGGTATCCCCAAAGAACAAGTTGAACTCGTTTGCTATCGCAATGCACTCAACGCTTACGGGCAAAGTGGCCAAATGAATGAGAGCGACTGGCTTGATCCACCCAGCATAGATCAACGTACATTATTCGAGGGTAATTCGATATTGCGTGGTGGTCGGGAGCCGGTTATCAAAAACGCAACTAACGACGACACCAACACCGATTTACTGATCGAATAACACACTTTATGGCTGTAACTGAACACACTATCGATGCGAACCTTCAAGAACTGATTACCGGTATAGATTTAAAAACTGACACGCAGTACCCGGTTGAAAAACTCAGCGCTCACGAACGCAACGTACCGCACCTCGCCATCTCTATTTTCATATTTAATGGTCGGCAGCTTTTACTGCAACGCAGAGCCGCCACCAAATACCATTCGGGTGGGCTTTGGGCAAATACGGTGTGCTCGCACCCACGTTGGGAAGAGCCTATCGAAGAATGCGCGGAACGAAGACTGCAAGAAGAATTAGGTTGGTGCGTACCACTCACAGAATTTGCGCGAATCGATTACGCATCACCGGTTGGTGAGCTGTTTGAAAACGAGCGTGTGCATTGTTTCTTTGGCCGATACGATAACAGTTGTTCCATAGACAACTTCGACCGCGAAGAAGTATCCGAAGTTAAATGGCTCAACTTCGAACAGCTGCAATCCGAACTGTGCACTCATCCCGAAAACTTTTCAGCTTGGTTTCGCATCTACTTACGCGAACATGCATCGGTTATTTACGATCTGTTCCAAACACATGCTTTAGAACCAGCGATTTAAAGTCGGTAGATTGCACCATGCCATCTGGCAAGTGTGCAGCGTTAGAACTAATTACTAACGGTCCATCGTTAGGGTCATCGGTGGGTCGGCCGTGAGACCCTTGCACCAGTGATGTTTCCCGCAACGAAATAACATCCAGCAAGGCGCGAAAACCCAACTTTCGTTTTAATAATCGCCAAGCAACACTGAGCATTGGCCATTTGAGTTCCGGGTCGAAGAACAACTCCACCGGATCGTAGCCAGGCTTTCGATGAATATCGACGGTGCGCGCATAATCTGGCGCCTTGTTATCATCAAGCCAAAAATAATAACTGAACCATCGATCCGACTTAGCAATAACAACCAGTTCACCGGAACGTGGATGCGCCAAGCCCCAAGCCTGTTTACCTTGTTCGTCGAGCACATGCTCAACACCATCAAGCTCAAGCAGCAGATTTTTCACCGATTCAATATTGCTGGCATCGTGAATATACACATGGGCTATCTGATGATCGACAACCGCAAACGCTGCCGATGCACCCGCATCAATTTGCTCTTGCGTTTTTTCAACACGTACTTGCAATAAACCGGCTTTTCGTAACGCTTGATTAATGGCAACCGCATCGGTAGACGGCACAATACCGTACTCCGACACAATAATAATTTCTTGATCGTCTTTATCGGCCGCATCAATAAGCTCACCACATAAAGTATCCACAGCGCGTAAATCTTTTTGAATTTGAGGATGCGATAAATCAGGGCCTAAGCGCTGTAAGTTGTAATCCAGATGCGGCAAATAAGTCAGCGTTAACGTTGGCGTACGTGTTTCCATCACATGCCGCGTAGCATCACTGATCCACTTGCTCGATGTAATGTCAGCGCCGGGGCCCCAAAACTTGAACAATGGAAATTGGCCAAATTTTTCGTCAAGCTCATCGTGCAACTGCGCAGGGTAGGCATAGTGGTCTGGAATTTTCCGACCATCAGCCGGGTACATTGGGCGAGGTGTTGCACTCCAATCTGCTGAGGAATACATGTTGTACCACCAGAACATTTTGGCGCAGGTAAATTGAGCATTCCGCGCCCTACCCGCTTCCCAAATTTTTTCACCGTTAACCAAGCGATTGGATTGACGCCATAACCAGATTTCAGATAAATCTCTAAAATACCAACCATTGGCAACAATGCCATGCTCGGATGGCAGTAAACCGGTTAGCAATGTGGTTTGCGCTGTACAGGTGACGGCAGGAGTCACCGCTTGCAACGGCCTGATGCCACCACGTTGGGCTAGCCGCTGTAGATGAGGCGTGTGCTCCCCAACCATTGAAGGGCTAAGCCCAACAACCAATATAACCAGAGTTTGTTTCATTACAGAGTCTTTGGGCAGTCACTATTTCAAGGCAAGATGATCCACGATCTACTATGAATATCTTTTACTACTCGTATCGATAGATGAAGTTAGGCAATAATTCAAGCAGTTTGGGTCACTTAAGCTACTGTTCCAACATACACGCGGGCGAAAGTTGGCGTGAAGTATCAGACAATCTAAAGCAATATATTCCAGACATTAAAGCGAGTCTAAGCCCGAATGCAGCGTTTGGCATTGGTTTACGCCTTTCCGCACAAGCTGCAACATCGTTAAGCGATGCCAATAACATGCAACACTTCAAATCGTTTTTACATAACAACGATTGCTATGTGTTCACGATAAACGGTTTCCCTTATGGCCCGTTTCACGGGACCCGCGTAAAAGAAGAAGTGTACCTACCCGACTGGAAAGACCCTGAACGCCTGCGCTACACCAACGAACTGGCAGATGTCTTTGCACAGTTTCTACCCACAGGACAAACGGGCAGTATCAGCACGGTGCCCGGCGCGTTCAAAGCCAATATCCGTAATCAAGACGACTTAAACAGCATGACAGAACTTTTTGTTCGTCATGTCGCTCATCTGGTGCAACTCGAACAGCAAACCGGCGCTCACATCGTGTTGGCAATTGAACCTGAACCTTGTTGTTTTTTAGAAACCATTGAAGAGTCGGTTAATTACTTTACCCAGCATTTGTTTGCCCCAGCCGCCTGTGAGCAGCTAGCCCAACTGCTTAATATCGGCAGTAGCGAGGCTTTAACGTTGCTGCGAACCCATCTGACTTTATGTCTGGACCTATGCCACGCAGCCGTAGAATTCGAACAGTGTAAAAGCTGTCTTGATGCGATCAGCGCTGCCGGCATCACCATTGGCAAACTGCAGATCAGTGCCGGGCTAAGGATAAAAAATGTCAGCAAAAGCCAGCTTGGTTTTTTAGAGCCTTACTTAGATTCAGTGTATTTACACCAAGTGGTGGAACACAACAACGGGCAAGTGAATCGCTACACAGACTTACCCGATGCAATCGCTGCATTAAACAAAAACGCAGAGCCAAACAACCTGCCGGAATGGCGAGTGCATTTTCATGTTCCTATATTTATGGATACATTGGCGCATTTCGATTCAACCCAGTTTTTTATTCGAGAAGCGTTGGCCATTCACAAACACACGCCAATCAGTGAGCACCTGGAAGTAGAAACTTATACCTGGGACGTGCTACCAGAGACACTGCGATCTCTACCCATTGAAAAAGCCATAGAGCGCGAGCTAACATGGGTAATCGATACGCTTAATGCTTAAGCCTGCAACGAAACAACCAACGTGAACCTAACATTTAACACATTGCTCACACTCGGTAGAGTGTCGAATCTACCCACGGTTTGGACAAACGTTTTAGCCGGAGCGGCTTTGGTGAGTAGTGGTGTTGTGCACACCAACATCAGCTGGCTTATTGTGGCGTTTTCGTTGGCTTATATAGGCGGCATGTATTTAAACGATGCCTTTGACCAGAAAATTGATGCCATTGAACGGCCTGAGCGGCCTATTCCCTCCGGGCAAATCAGCGCAAACTGGGTGTTTTACATAGGCTTTGCCTTGTTGGCACTGTGCATTTTAATGATTGCACTTTTTGCACACTATTATCATGCTCCTTTATACCCTTCTTTGATTAGCGCTACGGCACTGGCAGGCGCTATCGTACTTTATAACGTATGGCATAAGAACAACCCGTTAAGTCCACTCATAATGGGCTTATGCCGTGTGCTTGTTTACATAACAACTGCCTTCGCGTTGCTTTACATCGTCATGGATAAGGAAACCGGGCTTGCTCTTGAACCCACACAAACGGCGGAACTCAGTCGTGAGCTATACATCGGGGTTGGCTGTTTACTGGCTTACTTAATAGGGCTTACATATACCGCCAAGCAGGAGTACACAGGCAGAGTCGGCAACTTCTGGCCATTGGCATTGCTGCTTGCACCCGTTGTATTCGGTGTATTTCACGCTGTACAAGCGCCGTTGGTTTGGGTACCAACAATGCTACTTAGCGCGTGCCTTGTGTTGGCTGTTTATTTTGTTTTAAGAAAAGCACCGGGCGACATTCCAAAGGCCGTCACACTCATGATTGCTGGCATTGCCTTAGTGGATGCCATTTTCATTACCGTGATGGCAAACTTTACGGTGATGGTGGTTGCTATTGTGTGTTTTGCTTTAACGTTGCTCTTGCAACGTTTTATCGCCGGGACCTAAGCATTAGCCTGACAATCAGACACTATGGGTCTAGTTTCGGCAGCTCAACTGTTACTATCATTGCTTGGTACCACTTAGCGAGTAGCTTTATCGTTTCCAGATCGAGACCGCTGGCTATAATGGACATTTGCCGATGTTGTCGCTCGCCCGATTTAAACGCACGCAGTTGTTTTTCAATATAAACCGCTGATTCGCCCGCCAAATTAGGTGCTTCTGGGTTTGTGGCCAAACCATTAGTGCCATGACAAACATTACAAGAACGCGCCGCAGCTTTCCCCGCCGCCAGGTCGGCAGCGTTTAGCACCGGGCTAAACACTGCCAAACAGATCAAAGCCAATATCGATTTACTGGAAATTAATTGTTTGTGTTTCAACATTTGTCTTCCTGAAAATTAATTGACTCATCATACTCACCAAGCCCGCATTATCTCGAATAAGAAATTCTGTAGATAGCACCAGCCAGATCGTCGGACACTAAGATAGAACCGTCGCGCAAGTTGGCAACATCGACCGGTCGTCCGAGGTATTCACCGTTCTCATCCATCCAGCCTTCTGCAAACGGCACACTTTCGCCTGCACTGCCATCTTCATTAACCGTGGTAAACATCACTCGTGCACCCACTGGCTCTGTACGATTCCACGAACCGTGTTGCGCAGAGAAAATGCCGCCACGGTATTTGGCCGGGAATTGCTTACCGGTATAAAACACCATACCCAAATCAGCCGCATGAGCAACCTGCTCTATCACGGGGTGAACGATATCTGCAGGTGGTTCTTCAGAAGCGTATTCGTTGGTACGAACAGTACCGCCACCAAACCATGGGTGACCAAAGTGCTGACCCATGGCGGTTTGTCGATTGATTTCACCCGGTGGAATGTCGTCACCCATGCCATCTACCTGGTTATCAGTGAACCAAAGCTCACCGTTAGCAGGGTTGAAGTCGTGCCCAACGGAATTACGAATACCATAGGAATACACTTGCCTGCCTGAACCATCTCGATTCATGCGGATCATGCCACCAATACCCGTGGATCGATACAAATCCATTTTTTCAGGTGGCGCAACATTAAACGGCTGACCTAATGAAATATAAATTTGTTTATCGTCGGGGCTAATTCTACAAACCCGGGCTGTGTGATTAAAGCTCTCTTCTTCTACAGGTATTAAATCGCCTTGTGCCACGATAGGTACTGCTACAACATCAGTGCCTTCATAGAAAAATTCGGCTGCCGGAAACATCAGCACGCGGTTCTGCTCAACGATAAACAAAAAGCCGTCTTTAGAAAAACACACACCATTAGGAATCGTGAAATCCAACGGTGGTGCAAAGTTTTTCACTTCATCGGCTATTCGATCTTTATTACGATCGGTTATCGCCCACACTTTATCTTTACGGGTTCCCACAAAGGTAACAACGCCTTGAGGACCCACCGCGATGTGTCTTGCATCGGGTACAACCGCATACAGGCTGATTTCGAATCCGGGAGGCATTTTAATCCGCTCCAAATTCTTTTTAATGCCGGCGGCATAATCACCACCTTGTTCAACCATGATGAAATCGGTAACACCAGTACCGGTTTGTTTAAAGTTTCCCAATTTTTCGAGATTATTCGCCTGAGCAACCGATCCGAGCAAACCCAAACTAATACAACAACTGAGCGCTATCTTTTTCATTTCCTCTCCCTTAGTAGTAACCAGAAAACCAAAGCAACAATACTGAACTCTGAATTCAGTGAAGCCAAACTAAGTTGACAGTTATGGAGTTAGCGCACAAGCAATTGTTAGCAGCACAAGCAGCAGCTGCGATAATCTGTCTATTTGAAAGACAGATTGGACCATAATTTAATTTCTAGGCAGTCAACATCAACATTTGCTCAGATAATCGGCGACTTCTTTATACCGCTTATCCAGCGTCGATAAAAATTGCTAGGGTATCAAAGTAGTTTTGTTCTTTATGTTTTTACCTTAAGTTCACAGAAAACAGCTCGATTAGAGCCAATGGAGAAATAATATAAACTGTCAGCTACTCAAAAAACTGAATCGTTCAGCCCAACTCATAACGAGCTAATAAGCAATTGAAAGCGATTTAATCCAGGCGTGCATTTATGTCCAGTTTTGTACAAGGTTCAGCCTTCATTGATGAAGCCTACGTGCCTATCGCAGAGGCGAAGATCTCACTTTTAGACTGGGGCTTTCTGCACTCCGACGCCACTTACGATGTTGCACATGTGCGCAACGGAAAATTCTTCAGACTCCATGATCACCTGGATCGCTTTTATGCCAGCATGCAAGCGCTGCACTTATCAATTCCGTATAGCCGCGAAGAACTCTGCAGCATCTTAAGCCACTGCGTTAGCCAGAGCGGACTGCGACATGCTTATGTCGAAATGATTACAACCAGAGGGCTACCCGAACCCGGTTCCAGGGATCCGCGAACCTGCACTAATCGCTTTTACGCCTTTGCCATACCTTTTGTCTGGATTGCAAAACCGGGCGCATCACTGGAAGTGATCATTAGCGAGCGACAACGCATTCCATCACAGTCCGTCGACCCCACCGTTAAAAACTACCATTGGCTCGACTTGGTGATGGGGCAATTTGAAGCCTACGATAAAAATTGCGAAAGCGCGGTGGTGGTTAATCAGGACGGCAACATTGCAGAAGGGCCGGGGTTCAATGTGTTCGCTATTAAAGATGGCATGCTAACCACACCAGACGAAGGTGTACTGCTTGGCATAACCCGAAAAACCACCCTAGAAATTGCCACTGAACTTGGATACAAGGTTGTAGAAGGCAAACTCAGCCCGCAAGCCGCTCGTGCCGCTGACGAATTATTTGCAACCAGCACAGCAGGTGGCATCATGCCCATTAGTAAAGTTGATGGTAAGCCGATAGCGGGTGGCCAGGTTGGCCCGATTACGCAGCAACTCCAAGAGCGCTATTGGGCATTGCATAAAGATGCACGCTATACCTACAGCGTTAACTATTAATATTAAACCCCGGACATGCCAATGAACAGCCTGCTCTATCCCATGTTTTGTCTGGTTCTGCTGACCACGGTGGTCGCGTTAATGACGCTGGCCTGCAGAGTAAAAAGTGTTAGTAGTGGTGTTGTGAAACTGCGCTACTATCAGCTCATGCAAGGTGACGATGCCGTACCCGAGATAGTTACGCGAACAACGCGTTGCGCTAATAACCTGTTTGAGATTCCGGTGCTGTTTTATGTGGTGTGCACGCTCTACATCAGCTTAGCGGTAGAGAGTACTGCAGCGCTGGTGTTAGCTTGGCTGTTTGTGGGTTTTCGCTGTGTGCAAGCCATCATTCATTTGAGCTACAACAATGTGCTGCACCGCATGAGCGCGTTTTGGGGCGCTTTTATTTGTATGTTGCTTTTGTGGATAGTGTTGCTTGGCAAGCTATAGCCGATTGCCTGAACATCGGCAAAAAGCTATGCATGACTTAATGGCGAAACCGCTGAATTTTACTGACGCCATAACTCGAAGGAGGAAATGGCGTCCCCTAGGGGACTCGAACCCCTGTTACCGCCGTGAAAGGGCGGTGTCCTAGGCCACTAGACGAAGGGGACGTAAAATTCGCTAGTAAGCCCTAGCGCCTTCGAGCCGACGATTATACCCGAAAGAAATTGTTGGGTGTGGATTTGCTGTCGAAATTTATTAAGCAACGGACCCTGGGCCCGATGTACCGTCACCGCCCGCAGGCGCTGGGGCCGGTACTGCCCGAATTTTGTTTCTGCCCGCCTGCTCTGCCAACCGCAAAGCAGAGCGTGCCCGCGCTACAAAAGATTCGCTGTCATCAGACTCATCCAACTCCGTAAGCCCGGCAGAAGCTGACAAAACAAATTGAACATTATCAATTTTTACTGCTAAATCAACCTGTTGGCGCAGCCGTTCGCTGATCGCTAAGGCACCTTCCAAATCAGTTTGGCTGAGCAGCACAAAGAACTCATCAAGCTCAGTTCGGAAAATCATATCGCTTTGACGCAATCGCGACCCAATCGCATCAGCCACGGCATGCCATGCCCGACTACCCGCAGTTGCGCCCTGCTCGGCAGAGAGTGTTTCCAAATAGTCAATACTGAGCAGCATTGCCGCTAGCGGCTGTTGAGCTCGTCGGGCTGTGCGCATTTCACGCGGAAGCTGTTGGTCGAGCGCCAATTGATTGTGTACACCGGAGACCGCATCAGTCATCGACTTCAGCAGTAAACAATGGTGTTCTAATGCGTTATCCAGTGGATAGACCAAGCTTTCAACCAAACGCTCGGAGTCACGCTTTTCGCGCGAATTGAAAGGCTTTGCCCGCATCAACACGACTTCACCGAGTGAACTTTCGCCCAGCCTGAGTTCAAATTGCTGACGATGCTGGCGTGTTTCGCCAAGCAGCACATCATGGCCGCGATCCCGGTGAAAATAATGCAAACCATCAAACCGTACAAAGGCTTGTGCTTCGCTCAGGAAACTCTCGAACAGCAGCTCGAGGTCGAGTTTGCGGTGCAAAAGCGCATGGAACTCTAGTTGTCGTAGCTGAATATCAAGCCGCTGCTCTTTAACAGCATTCAGCGATGTAACGACGGGATGATCGAGACTAATTGTTGACATAGTGGACGCGAACACTCGGTTGGACAAGCCTTGATGTGCAAGCGATGTTCCAATCCGGTGCTTTTTCAATAAGCAAACTAACGTAACGAGCTATTTCGTTACAGTCCGCCGGTTGAATTCAGGTACAGCACCACCGCTAGCGCACTTAAGGTGATACCCACTAGCGACCACGGAAGTACCGCGCTTGAGGTTTGCTGATTAGCGATTCCCCATTCTTGTCGAATAGCTTCCGGAACCGTATCCACTTCTGCGCGGCGTTCAACTTCTGTTGTTTCCTGCACCTGACGAGTGTCATGGTGCGATCGAGCGTCAACAAACCGTTGCCAACCCTGATCAGAATCCAGATCGAGTAACTCTTCCGGAATAAGCTCAGGAACTTGCGTTACCGGCTCCCAAAGCTCCCCGTCTTTACTGACCCTGTCGGTGTTCCTAACACGGCCCAGTAAAAGATAGCGACCCACTTCATTGGTTGAATAGGGACCTTGAACCCGTGATCCCTTTTGTACATACCATTGCGGGTCATCAGTCACCATGGGTTTCATCACTACCGCTGAGTCCATTCGGCTAAGCGGGCTTTCAACCGGACCAAAGCCTGCCCATGAATTTGGCAGACACGCGATTCACTCACACCCAGAATCTCACCAATTTCACGTAAGTTAAGATCTTCGTCGTAATACAACGACATCACCAGACTTTCGCGTTCTGGCAAGTTCTTGATGGCTTCAGCTAACGCATCTCGAAACGACTGATATTCGATTTGCTCACCCGGTGTTGCTTCGTTGCTTTGTGGCAGCGCAATAGACTCACCTGTGTTTTCATCAGGTTGATCAAAGCTATAAATATGAGCGGCTGAACTTTCGGTAAGAATAAGGTGATATTGACGTAGCTCAAGACCCAGCAGCTCTGCCACCTTGGCATCTTTGGCATCTCGACCCGTTGATTGTTCCAGATTACGCAGCACTTCAGCGGCTTCACGCGATTTACGGTGTACTGAACGTGGAGTCCAATCGGAACGACGAATTTCATCTAACATAGCGCCACGAACACGTATACCAGCATAAGTTTCAAAACTGGCACCCTGTGAAGGGTCATAGTGTCTGGAAGCTTCCAGTAATCCGATCATACCGGCTTGAATCAAATCCTCCGCCTGAACACTGGGCGGTAATCGATTCATCAGGTGAAACGCAATACGCTTTACCAGATTAGCGTTCGCAGCGACCAGTCCATCTGGATCAACCGTGACCACTTCGTTATACATTGCATGTGCATTCATTATTTTTTAAATCTCACCTTCTCACCGAGCTTCGCATTCGGCTTGTACCAGCCGTTCCACGAAAAATTCCACATGCCCCCCAGGACTCTGTGGACGAGGCCACTTTTCTACTCTGACAGCGAGCTTCTTTAGCGCTCTTGCTGACGCAGATCGTGGATAAGCTTCAACCACTACCTGACTTTCTCTTACTGCTTGTTGCAGCTGCCTGTCGTACGGAACAGAACCGCAATAATCGAGCAAAACATCGATATGCTTTTCGGCATAACGCGTTAACTTTGTGTACAGATCCAACCCTTGCTGGGAAGATTCAACTTGATTCGCAACGATGCGAAACCGTCGTACATCTCCAGTTTCATTCAGTGCGCGAATGGTCAAAAATGCATCCTGAATAGCTGCCGGCTCATCGCAAACCACCAACAGCACTTCGCGAGCAGCTCGGGTGAAGTTGAGCACTTCATCTGACAACCCACTAGCGACATCTATGATCATTGTGTCGGCATCAACACCCAGTTGGCTGAAGAGCGCAATGAGGTTCGCGTGTTGAATTTGTGACATGCGTGACATTTCCATGACGCCATTTGCGGAAGGCACCACCATCACGTTGGCCGGGCCATCCACACAAACATCCGATAACAACTTCTCACCGGTCATCACATGCGCAATATTGAACGTCACATCCAAATTCATTAAACAAGCCACGTTACCCTTGGCAAAATCAGCGTCGAGTAAAATGACCTTCTTACCCATGTTGCTTAACGCACACGCAAGGTTTGCAGCAATATTGGTTTTCCCAATACCACCCTTTGCACCGGCTACCGCTATGGTTTGAACCGGCTTTAGGCAGGCATCGTTAGCGAGCGCTAAAAGCTGACTCACGAGCGCACCCACTTCTGCAAAATTTGCGCATTGAACAACAATGCATCCACTCCATTAATCTTTTATAAAACCAGCAAGGTAGGCAGATGCACCGAGCCGAATACGTTGGCTTGGAATTTTGCAAGCATTGAACCACCGCCAGTGTGCACAGAGCACAACTAACGAGCGATCAATCGTGGGAACTCAGAATTGGGAAATATGCCTCAATTTGGATAGAGCAAAGAGACATAACAGCAGAATTGGCACGTGACACATGCCTAATAATTGAGGTGACCAGCAGCGCCTCAACGCTGCTGGTTTGTTCACTAACGCTTAAGAGACTTCTTCAGGACGCTGAATATTGTACTTACGCATTTTCTCAACCAGTGTAGTACGACGTATCTTCAAACGATTGGCGGCATGCGCCACAACACCGGAACATTCGTCAAGCGCTTGCTCTATTAAACTGATTTCGATATCCGTTAGATGCTGTTTTAGGTCGATGCCATCTCTGGGCAGTCGAGGCTTATCGTTCAGCGATACGTTGGTTACGCCTTGCACTAACTCCATCGCTGGCGCACTGTCATCGCTGTTAAGCGACTGTGAACGACCATGCGGCGCCATCTTTGGTGGTAGATCACCGACATCAACAACACCATAAGGATGCAGAATAGTCATTCGCTCCATTAGGTTAGCAAGTTCCCGCACATTACCCGGCCAGTCATAGTTGCATAACGCCATCATCGCAGCAGGTGTTAACCGAACCGACGATTTCTTCTCGTGTTCCAGGCGCGTTATTAACTCGTTTACCAATAACGGCAGATCTTCCGCTCTGGAGCTTAACGGAGGCATCTCAACGGGAAATACATTGAGTCGATAGTATAAATCTTCGCGGAACGTACCCTCTTCAATGAGTGTTTCAAGGTTTCTGTGTGTTGCAGCAACCAAACGAACATCGCTTTTAATGGTTTTATTACTGCCTACCCGTTCAAACGAGCGTTCCTGGATAACGCGCAATAGCTTCACTTGCATTGGCAATGGCATGTCACCAATTTCATCAAGAAATATAGTGCCGCCCTCTGCCAGCTCAAAACGTCCTTCGCGCGCGCCTACGGCACCGGTAAAGGAACCTTTTTCATGTCCAAACAGTTCACTTTCCAAAAGCTCACTGGGAATTGCGCCACAGTTAATGGGCACAAACGGTTTGTTTCTGCGGTTTGAATAATAGTGAATGTTACGCGCAACAACCTCTTTACCCGTACCTGATTCACCCAATATCAGCACTGTTGCCTCAGTTGGCGCAACCTGGTCTACCATTTTGCGCACCCTGACAATGGCGCGGCTATTACCCACCAAGCTTCTGAATAACTCAGGGTTCTGCGTGCCCTCTTTCGACGGTGTTGTGTTTGCTGTACCCCGAACATCGGCGCGATGCAGTAAGTCAGACAACAGGCCATAACGAATATCAGACTTCAAACAACCGATAAAGGTGCTTTCAAGCTCAGGCTGACTGATATCCGCAGGCTGATCGCCCAACATGATAATCATTGGTGGGCAGTTCTCATGCTTGGCTTTAAGTTTATTGGCCCAATCCACTATGCCATGAAAATTGGCAACCAAAATAGCCTGATAGACACCAACATCACCCAAGCTATCCAATAGCTCTGGAGAACTGAGTATTTTTGACTCTTGATCAATAAACTCAAGCTGATGACTTAGCCGCAACGAGTTGTCAGCATTGGCATCGATAATCAGTATCTTGCGTGTTTCTTTTTTCGTGCTCATTCGACTCTCTCCAACCTACCGTCGACTTAAATGTGGATTACATCACTAGAGGATAGAAGATGATCTGTAGAAGACAAAGATTTGACGACTTATTTTTTGTTTTAAAGCGAATTGCATGAGCAAAGTTAACCAATTCTCACTATCAATGAAGGCAATCAGACGCCTTTTGCATTTAGTAAGAGTTAGGCACTTTGCTTTGTGAACTGACCGTATCTACCAAAAAACTAAGTTACACTTGGTGACAATTACGCCGATTCCCAATCTATCAAGTTTGGAGACGGTACCCTGCATATTGGACACAACATCCATGGCACCAACCCAATTGGTAAAACATAATAATAATAAGTATCCGAAGTCTGCGTCCCAGCAAGCTGCAGGATCTCAAGAGGTGGAAAAATGGCTCTGAATGAGAGCGGATCGCCAAAGTTTGGCAATGTGACAAACATCGCCGAAGCACGCGAATCCAGAAACGCAAAAGTTGTCAGTGCATCAACCGTCGAAAAAGACGATCCGCACAAAAATCGACGGTTCGACGCAGAAAAGGTGGCGCGTATAAAAGCTGAAATTGCCGCCGGCCAATACATAATCGATTCCTCCCGAGTTGCAGACAAATTTATCGAACACGAGCGCAATCAATAAGTGTTCTAGCTTAACGCACACGCTAAATTGCACCACAAGCGAGCAGCTTGTGGTGTAATAACGGCACATCACTGTTGCCGGAGTTCCCATGAAACTAGCCACCGCCATTGCATCTTGGGCCATTGCGCTTTGGGCTTGCTTTATATTTTTAGGCTCTTTGCCTTACAAATTTACCGATCACGCAGACACACAGCATATATTCGGCACCATTGGTGACTGGCTTGGCGGGTTCTTCGGGCAAACCATCGGTGGGTTGTTCAGTAGCTTGGGTGCTTATGTTATTGGTAGCTTCGAACTACTCACCTCTTTGGTATTGCTGGCGCCTGCGCTTATCTGGGTGGTGCGCAAACTGTCAAAAACCCCTTTCGGCAATACACGTCGGGTTTTCCATCAAATTGGCGGACTCATGGCGTCGGCTGTTATGGCAGGGGCTGTGTTCTTCCATGTTGTTTCGCCACTGGGTATTGAGGTTCTGCACGAAGGTAATTCTGATGGTGGCAGTTTATTCAGAGCAGCAGCGTCCATTTTAGTGCTGGGTATTGTGCTGTTCTTTCTTAACCGAGGCCGAAGCACAGACTAAACGCTGAAGAAGCAGTTACTGGCTCGACTATTTACTTGCTGGTTCGTTTATTGACTTGTTTGCCAACTGACCGGCAAGTGGCTGCCTCCCCTTCACCAACGCGCAGCTGGCTGTGCGTGTCTAACGGGTTAGCGCCCGGATCAACAACCTCAACGACCAGTTTTAGCCTGACATGCCGGCTGTTAATAACGCGCACGCCCAAAATACACTCTGACTTCACATTACCCAGCTTGATGGCATCGAACAGCTTCGGTATGAGTTGAGCGATTTGCTCCAGAAAGGCTTGCTGATTTGCATTCACATTTGATCTGCCCTTAACTGTATTTTTATACAGCTATAAAGCTAACATGCGAATGATGAGACGTAAAGCGTCGGTATTGAATGGGACCAACAACTGTTGGTCCCAAATTTCAACTAACCCGATAAATTGTTGATACAACAGGTCAGGTTAAAACTACGCGGTTAAGCGACTTGCGTTTTCTGCTCAACTTTCTCGCCGGGAAACGCATTAACCGGGATTCTGCGTGGCTTCATTGCTTCTGGAATTTCCTTCACCAGCGAAATATGTAACAAGCCATTTTCCATTTGCGCATTCACCACTTCGACGTGATCCGCGAGGTTAAACTTGCGCTCAAAAGACCGACTGGCAATGCCGCGATGCAAATACCGTGAATCTTTCTTTTGATCTTCCTTCTTACCACGTACGGTTAAAACGCCTTTCTCAACCTGAACATCTAATTCGTTTTCTTGAAAACCTGCAACCGCTAACGTGATCGCGTATTTGTTTTCATCCATTAGCTCTATGTCGTACGGAGGGTAGCCACCGGTTTGCCGCTCAGCATTAAATGCCGCGTCTAATAATGAACCAAAGCGGTCATAGCCAACAGTGTTTGCATAGAGTGGGGTTAAATCGAGTTTCATTTTGTATTCTCCTAAAGAAGCAATATAAAGTTGTTAATTTCTATACCCGGTTCTCTCAGAGACCCCAGGTACAAAAGAAGAATGGGGTTTTGGTTTTCTTTTTCAAGCCCTCAAAACAGGCTTGTGGGCTTCGTGCCGAAATTGTGATTCAGTGCGAAAAACAAAGGTGCAAAAGAATGAATAGAGTAAAAGCGAAAGAGTGAAAACGCGAACGAGCCAAAGAGTGAAAGAGCGAACAGGCGAAATGTTAACGACTGCAGATTTTGTCGCTAGCGACGAAACAAACCACTGTCTTCATCGGCGTGCAAGCCGCGAGCCGCCAAATGCCCTGAGTAAACTGCTGCAGCCACCGTAGACGGCGCAAGACAATCCCCTACAGCTAATAGCGTTCGTACGCTGTGGTTTGCATCACCGCTCGTTTTATTTTGCAGAGATTCATACAGTGCGTTATTCGGCGCGCGTGAGCTCACCATGATGACCGCGTCTGCATTTAACGTTGACTTATCATTACTGTAAACACATTCCAGTACAACGCCACCGGCAGTGACATCAGATAAGCCCTTACTGGTATGAACAACAACACCTGAGCGCAACAACAAACGCTGAATTTTGTGTTGCTCCAACGTATGTTCAGTCCATGCTGACACAACACCTGCTGGCGTAACCAAACTAACGCTACAGCCTTGTGCGCAAAGCTGTTCAGCAATAACACCACCCATGTAGTAGTGATCGTCATCGTACACAACCACGTGCCCAGCCAACGTGGCGTTGCTGAATACATCTTCAGGGGTATAACACGGTATTGCGTTGTCATCCACATTAACACCCGTAGGGTATTGCCGACCACGGCCATCGTTAAGCCAGTGCGAACCTGTGGCTGTAAACACATGGTCAATCGATGCATCGATCACGTCGTCGGCACTAAGGTGATTATCCAGTAACAATTCAACTTGGGTTGAGGTGATTAACTGTTGATATCGATAATCACGCACTCTGATATAACTTGAAAGTCCGGGTAATTGCGATTCAAATAAAAGACGACCACCGGTTTCTTTTTTTGATTCAGCCAACACCACGTTATAACCACGGCGGGTTAGTTGCAGTGCGCACTCCAAACCCGACGGGCCTGCTCCTATAACTAATGCTGTTTCATTAGTGTGGATAGACGGCGGGCTAATTTCGGGATGCCATCCGCGCTTCCATTCCTCGCCCATGGTTGGGTTTTGTGTGCAACGAATAGGCGCTACAACGTTATCGGAAGACACACAGATATTACAGCCTATGCACTCTCTTATAGATTCAATGTCATTGTTACGTATTTTATTGGGTAAAAACGGATCGGCTATGGATGGTCTTGCAGCGCCAATAAAATCGAGAACACCCCGTTTGATTTGCGACACCATGGCATTTGGGGACGTAAATCGGCCAACGCCCACTACCGGTTGTTTAACAATTGACTTAACAAACGCTGTGTACTTTTCCTGATACCCTTCATTAGGTTCAAAGCGAGCGGTTGCCGAATCGTTATCCCAACCACTGATGTTAACGTCCCAAAGGTCGGGAATATCGGCCAACATTTCTACCAGCTGGGCACCTTCATCCTGTGCCTGCAAGCCAGCATCGCCCATCAATTCATCCACGGCCATGCGCAGTGCCACGGCACAGCTGTCGCCGATGGCTTCTTTGACATCCATCAGTGTTTCTTTTAGTAACCGTGCACGGTTTTCCAGTGAGCCGCCATAGGCATCCAGACGATCGTTATAGCGAGGCAACAGAAAATGCATTAGCGTGGCCATGTTGTGCCCGGCGTACACATAGATAATGTCGTAGCCTGCCTTTTTCGAACGCAGTGCCGCGTCGACATGCCATTGCTTAAAGTTTTTTATATCCGTCAGATTCATCGCTCGCGCTTGCACCGGATGGTATAAATCGACTGGCCGGTGCGCCGGACCCATCGGAGCCACACGGCTTGCCAAATTAGCGGCATGTTGTCCGTTGTGCACCAGCTCAATACCCGCCAAAGCACCATGTTGATGAACCGCATCGGTCATGTCTCGGTGCATAGGCACGTCGTTGTCATCCCATAAACGGCCTTCCAGATAAGGCGTTAGCTCGGAGCTTGGGTGTATTTCAACCTCTTGGGTACAAACCACCCCCCAACCGCCTTCTGCCTTCATCGCGCGCAGCGCAACTTCTGCCTTCGGATGGCCATGACCCAAGCCCGTACAGTGCGGTACTTGATAGAAGCGGTTTTTAGCCGTTACCGGCCCTATAGCCAGAGGCTCAAAAAGGCAGGCATAAGGATTGTTGGGCAGCATAAGTTTTAACGAGCGTGTGCTTTTAATGAATTAAGTTATCGCCGAAACGAAATGCGGCCGAATGCCACTTTCTTCAACGCGAAGCTCAACATCCTGTTCTTTGAGTAAACCGAAATCGCGGATAAGAATAGTTCGCCACCCAAATGCCGAGCCACCTAAGATATCGGTGTGTAAGGTATCACCCACCATAGCAATGCGGTGAGGTTCAATGTTCACAAGCTTCGGCGCCACCAGCTCAAACGCATTTGCGAAAGGCTTGCCATAGAACTCTGGCTTGCAAACGCCAGCATCAGCTAATGCATGAGAGAAAAAACCAGGCTCTAACGACATGCAGTCTTTCTGCGGCGCTACCAAATCGGGGTTGCCGACCAGTAGTGGTCGTTCACGTTGCGCTAAGGCATTGAGCAGCAGAGTTTGACGGCTCTCGGACCAGTCGGTAGCACTGAGAAAAATAAACCCGTCCACACCCTCATAAGCGGCTGCATCGTCTTCCAACAGTACGGTGTTTGATGCTAGCTGATCTAACTGCGCAAAATGTGTGGCAGCGACACCCCAGTTAAAATTCGCAGGGTAGCTTTCTAAAGCCACTTGCAAGGCATTACGGCTGGAAACGATGGCATCGAGCGCTATATCGAAACCCCACTTTTGATACTTTTCGAAGGTGCTCTGCACCGGCGATGTTGCGCCGTTAGTTAAAACAACTACCTTTTTTCCCGCTTGCTGCATTTGCGCAACCCGCTCTACTGCGTTGGGAATGGCTGTGTTACCCACATTCAAAACACCAAAGCCGTCCAACACAAAAGCGTCAAATTCATCGAACAAGTCGGCTAAACAATTCACATACTGCGAGCTATCGACTGGCACAGCAATGGGTAAACGAGGTGCAATTTCTATATAGCGGGCGATAGCGGCTGATCGGTCGAACGTGGTTGAAAGCATATAAAGAATAAAACGCCTGGTTATCAATTGACGGTATTAATGGTTTTTAGGGTAACGCTCGCAGTGATCTTATGCAGCCGATGGGCTCTAATCTGTGCTCAGATGAGTTAGCAGCGAATTTGTTGCGCTGAAAAACTCTCGGCCGGGGTCGCGATGCTTAACGACCCTACGGGTGCTCGCACATCACTCACACCGTATTCCAATGCCAATCGGAACCCAAACTTATCCAGAAACTGGTCGAACACGTTCGTGCCTGCACTACCAATAGCAAACAGTTCGCCATTTTCGGCTTCTTCCAGAACAATTGCCGCTAAAGGAGCTGGCGCCGGCCCGGACAACACCTCGCCCCCTTTTGCGGGATCATAAACACTGCGCTCCGAACAACAGCTGATAAGCTGATCACGTTCGGTAGCCTTGCCATCTTTCGAATAAAAGCTTATTGGCTCTTGCCTGAAATTTATATGGCTAATCGGTTTGGCCGGATGCGACATCTTATGGCTGCAAATGGCTGAAAACGCGACCACTGAACTATCGGCACCAACACCACCTTGCCATTGCGTTGTTGGTTCTGCGATTTTTTTTAATCGCACTAAAAAACACGGCGTTGTGACATACGGGTAACTGAATATACAACTACTGCCGGCTTGCATGCTGGCCACTGTTACCGGTGTATCGTTCTCATACATCAGTTGAGTACGCGGATACAACGTTTGCTCATTGGCCATTAACGAGTGCGAACTGGCACCGGCTAGCATTGCCGTACATAAACGATTGAATTCACGTCGCT
>CALDTX010000172.1 GCA_937923565.1 uncultured Granulosicoccaceae bacterium
ACATGGGGCTATGTGGAAAGGTTTTCGCATGATCAACAAAATCAGTTGGCAGAATTTTCGCGTACCTGGTTCGATCCGAAAACAGTACATTTCGTAGCACGATAACAGCCAAACATTTTTGCATCTCACTGTCGTAATAAAAACACATTTCAAAAAACACTATGAGCACAACACACTACGGACTAATTGGCTGCGGCATGATGGGTCAGGAGCATATCCGCAATATCCAACTACTCGAGAACACGTCAGTCAGTTATATCCTGGAGCCGGACGCCAAGATGCGCGCAGCTGCAGCAAAGCTTGCACCTGCTGCAAAATTCGTTGACTCATTAGAGACATTACTTGCGATAAAAGAGCTGGACTGTTTAGTGATCGTGAGCCCTAACTACACGCATGTATCCATTTTGGACACCATAAAAAAACACACTGCCCTGCCGTTGCTGGTTGAAAAGCCCTATTTCACCGACCCTAACGACTTAAGCACCGTAAAAGCTTTCTCTAAAAATTATGAGGCCCCCATCTGGATCGCAATGGAATACCGTTATATGCCACCGGTGCAAACATTCCTTGAACAAGCTGAAGCCATCACTGGTGGTGTAACCATGCTCACCATAAAAGAGCATAGATTTCCCTTTTTAGAAAAAGTAAACGACTGGAACCGGTTTAATAAAAACACCGGTGGCACGTTAGTGGAGAAATGCTGTCACTATTTCGACCTTATGCGGCTCATTCTCAACGCTGAGCCAGTGAGCATCATGGCATCAGCAGGCCAGGCACATAACCATCTCGACGAACAATACGATGGACAAACACCCGATATCTGGGATCACGGTTATGTCATCGTTAATTTCGACAACGGCTCGAAGGCCATGCTCGAACTGTGCATGTTTGCTGAAGGTTCACGCTATCAAGAGGAAATCAGTGCACTTGGTTCGAACGGTAAAATTGAGTGCTTAATTCCTGGACCAGGTCGCTTTTGGTCTGAGCATTTGGGCGCTCCTCCAGTGCCAAAGGTTATCGTTAGCCCGCGAAATCCTGCAGGCCCTACTGAAATTGATGTACCGGTAGACGATCAATTGCTCGATGCCGGTGATCATAACGGTTCCACTTTTTATCAACATCAAAAGTTCTTAAACGTTGTGCGCGGGCAAGGACAACCAGAGGTTAGTGCAGACGATGGATGGAAAGCGGTAGCCATGGGCATCGCAGCGCAACATTCAGCCACAACGGGCGACGTTGTAAAGCTCGACTTCTCATCACACTAACCCATGCCATTTCCTGCGTACAGTATTTTGAATCATAGCGAACTTAACTAAGCGTGCAACATAACGTCAACACTAGCTATACACCTTGGAGCGCAATTCTCAATCGTCGTTACATCCCTAGCCTAACGCTGGTTAGTTTGGCCGTTTGGCTACACGCTGCCGATAGTTTACTCGTAGCAACACTGGCTCCCGCAATCATTAACGATATCGGTGGCGCCGAATTGATAGCATGGAACATTGCCCTATATGAGGTGGGTTCAATCGTAACCGGCGCATTAGGTGCGTTTCTCGCCTTGCGCTATGGCATTCGTGCCCCCATTCAAGTTGCGGCCTGGGTTTACTGCGTGGGCTGCGTGATCAGCGCCGCCGCACCTTCAATGGAAATACTGCTGTTCGGCCGATTACTCCAAGGTTTGGGCGGTGGTGGCATGATGGCCTTATCGTTTATTTATGTAACGCTGTTATTTCCGCAACAACTGATTGCCAGAGCACTTGGTGTTGTTTCGTTTATTTGGGGCGCATCTGCTTTTTTAGGCCCGCTTATTGGGGGATTTTTTGTCGCTTATGGCTCATGGCGAATGGCGTTTTACGCGTTTGCTTTGCAAAGCATACTGCTGGGTTTATGGATAACTTTTGGAAAAACAGTCAAGCAACTGCAAAACCAGCACGAACGGCAACAGCAAGCACCGGTCCAAACCAGCGACCGTGTCCCATACCGGAGGCTTGCGCTATTGAGTGCCTCTGTTATTAGCATTGCGTATGCAGGTGTCGATATCAGCATTGTAAAAACGAGCCTGTTATCGATCTTGGGGTTGATTCTATTTTGGTTGTTTATCAAGAAAGATCACCAAAGCGGTAGCAATCGCCTGTTCCCTAAAAATACTTTTGGTATATCGATGCCACATAGCGCTGGCATCACCATGATATTTTGTTTTGCATCGGCATCGGTTTGTTTATCGGTGTACGGAACGTTGTTTATCACCCTAATTCATGGCACCACAGCGCTCGTTGCAGGCTACATCATCGCCTGCCCAGCCATTGGATGGACAATCGCTGCAATTGCAGTATCAGGTCTGGACACGCGGCACGATAAAACCTGTATTGCGATAGGTATGATGATGGTGAGCTGTGGTGTAATGGGACTGGTATGGGCGATTCCCTATGGAGCACTGCTGAGCATTGCGTTTTTTGCACTGATGGTTGGCTGCGGTTACGGAACTGCCTGGACATTCCTACTTCGACAAATTACAAAGAGTGCGCCTCACGCCGAACGCGAACGCATTTCCGGTGCGCTGCCAACCATTCAAACACTGGGCTATGCCATGGGTGCAGCCTATGTTGGTGTGGTCGCTAATGCTTTTGGCTTCTCAGTTGAGCTAAGCACCGCCGCTCTACAAAGTGTTGGCATGTGGTTATTTTTAGTCAGCGCTTTACCGTTGATTCCGGGTTTGCTGGCTTTAGTTAACTTTGTTAAACCCTCCCCTGCAAAAGAACTGGAGCAATAAACACTATGAATGATTCACAAAAATCCCGTGAGCGCACCAACGATGCTTCGTTAAATTGCTTACTGGGTGCTTTGGTTGCCGATGCCGCATCACTGGGTTTGCATTGGCTGTACGATACGCAACGCATTGCGGATATCGCAAAACAACACCACGGACAAGTGGCGTTTATCCCGCCAAACCCAACACATTACGATGCCGTTCCTGGCTATTTTGCACATGCAAAACGCAGCAATGGAATGCTAACCCAATACGGTGAAACGCTGCTTTTGGCAATTAATTCCATCGCACAATATGGTCAGTTCGACACCGCTAACTACCAACAAGCGTACCTTGAAACGTTTGGGTTGGGTGGTAGTTATACCGGCTATATAGACCGCCCAACAAAAGCAACGATTAACAATATCGTTAATGAACAATTAACGCCTTCAGGAACCGACGATGATCAACACCCAGCGATCAGTACATTGCCAGCAATCGTTGTTTGTTATCAGGAAGACAATGCACTGCAAGATAAAATCAACGCAGCAATTCAGGTTACGAATGTCAATGATGAAGCCACGCATTACGGATGGGTGTTTGCACAAGCACTGCAGTCTGTATTGCAGGGTAACAGCATCATTCCCAGTCTTGAAACAGCTGCAAAAAATGCACCCGATTACATTCGCAGAAAACTGACACAAGCACTTGAGTCAACCGAATCAAACTCAGTTGCCTATGGAGAAATTACTGAGAGAGCATGTCACTTAAAACAAGGCATGCCATTGGCATTTCATATTTTGAAAAACAGCTCTACATTCAAACAGGCAGTTGAAACCAATATTAAAGCTGGTGGCGATAGCGCCGGTAGAGCCATCATAATAGGTGCGTTATTCGGTGCCTACACCAATATAGAAAGCGGGAACGGTATCCCATTAGAGTGGATTCTTTCGCTAAACGGCAACGTGAATATCCTCACAGATTGCAAACAATTGCGTAATTGTTCAGCCTAAAGCGTTAAACAATTCTGCATGAGGAGCGCTACCACGAGTACACCCCATTAATTGAAGGAACAATACAGATGCAACAATACCGAATTTTTAAGCTTCTATGTTTGGTGACTATTGCCTCATTGTTGGTTGGTTGCTCTGGTAGAGTCTTACAAACTATCGATGAAAGTGAACGTGATACCGCAGGCGTGTATAACGGCGAATGGTTTGTTAAAGTGACTAAAGGTGCCCCGGTACAGCACATCGATAACTGGATATTCACTTGCGGTGATATGTCTCGTGTACTGAAAATTGTTGTTGAAGATGGCTCTGTTTATATCGCTGAAGATAAAAACAAAAACAAAGCTTATGTAAGCCGTGACGGTAAGTTCAAACTCAAAGTTCGGCTTAGCCAAATGGCAGAAGCATCGGCAGGTTCAGGCTCAGCCATTGTTGACGGTAAACGAACCTTTATTTTGCAAGGCTCATTAAAAGATAAAAAACGTAAAGGGTATGTAACCTACGGTGTTGCTCAGTTTGGCAACAATGGTTGCACAGCAAAAGCCCACTACCTGCCCATTTAAATCCTAACTGCAGATGCCTCTATAGCAGTCTGATCGAATGCTATGGAGGTATCAGCTAAAGGACCAACGGTTGCGCTATCGGCATACCTGCAAACGATACTGGTGTCGAAATACTAATAGGCCGAAACTAGATTACTTTTTTAAAGCCTTCAGTTGCCTTTGGATCAGCTCTTCTTCCGATTGAGTCAGTGCTTTATAACCACGAGGGTATGGCCAACCATAAGCCCAACGAAAAGGTGTTGGCAGAAACGGTGTTCCTCCAACTCTTACACCTGCCAACATCAAATTTGCAATTTCAGGCTCCCCAACTTTAGCAACGCATTGCCTAAGCTCCAAGTCGGCGTTATAGCGTTGTTTAAACGTACCGCCTTTCCAATAAGCCAGGTCGTGTTCATAACAACACTGCAACCACAGCTCTTGTTCCTGGATTGTACCGTTGGGAAACGCACTGCAACCGTCTGAGGTAAATGCTTTTAATGATTCAGGCTTGTCGCGGGCGTTGGCAACACTGCACACACTTGCTGATAGGGATACAACCACGGATAGTACACACCAGACAATAACCTGCCTAAAGCTGCCCTTAAAATCCCGATTTAAAAAAACCGTTGGACTGCTTATGCGAGAGCTCATCGGCTGAAAGTAGCGCGTTTAGCTAATTTTTGTAACGCAATGCTGTTTTTATATTTGTCGCGAATCCAGCGCATAATCGGGCGTTCTATAAGATACGTTAGCATGGCGGCTAATCCGATAGAAATAAGCAGCGCAGCAGCAATCGCCCAATAAATATTAATATTGGCGGCCTGCAGCTGATATATAACTACATAACCTATATTTTGATGCAGCAAGTACCACGAGTAGGAAATCGCACCTAGAAAAATCAACGGCCTGGCATTTAAAAATGATAAATGCCCATTGATTGCACCATAGAAGGCAATAAAAAACAAAAAATTCAAGGGAAAGTCTCGCAACGGCAACAACACCAACGTGGACAACAACATCAGCACCAGCACAATATAGGTTGCCTTGGTGGCCAGATTGTTCGCCATTTTAAAAAAGCATATACCCGCTATAAAAAAGGGCAAATACGGCATGATCAACAGCTGCGTGATCACATACGGTAAGGCTAAAATTTCGAGTTGTTGAAGCATCGCCAACCCCACTACAGGTAAAGCAAAATATTCCACTCTGTTCAGTTGTTTACACAGATACAGTAAAAACATCCAGGCATAAAAAGTTAGCTCAACGGCCAGCGTCCAGTAAACAGAATCTACATGGGGAATATTTAAATAGGAATGGAACATCAACACATTGGCGATGGCAGTTCCGTTGCTCACTTCCCGACCGGGCAATCCGAAATAGCTAACCACTGCAAATGTGATTGCCAATGCGATCCAATAGACTGGATACAAACGAGAGAATCGGGAAACAATAAAATCTAAAGGATAATTAACCCGGTTTAAGGTCCAGAAAATCACAAAACCAGACACGATAAAAAAAAGGTAAACGCCCTGATTACCGTAATAGAATAAATCCAGCCGTGGCGCATCCGGGCGGTAAATTTCGCTATACCGATAAACGAAATGAAATAACACCACCATAGCCGCTGCAATACCGCGTAATGCATCCAGCTCAAGTAAACGTTGTTGTTGATTTATAGTAGCCACAAGAAATTAAAGATCAAAATATGCGCCATATTAGCTATTTAGCTGAACAATAACATGGCCTTTTTTGTAAATTTCTGAGAATACGGACGCACACGGGTGTCGGTGCGTGTAGCGAGCAGCCTGATTACAGACTGCTCGCCTTCATTGACTAATATCGACTGATATTATTAGTAACGATAAGCTTCGGGTTTAAAAGGACCAGCTGGGTTAGCACCTAAATACTCGGCTTGCTCAGTACTCAAAGTGGTCAGGTTTGCACCAATTTTTTGTAAATGCAAGCTAGCAACCTTCTCATCTAACGCCTTTGGAAGCACGTGAACATCAACTGAATAATTTTCAGCTCGTTCCCATAATTCAATTTGCGCTAACACTTGGTTAGTAAAAGAGGCAGACATAACAAAGCTAGGGTGGCCCGTTGCGCAACCCAAATTCACCAGTCGGCCTTCAGCCAGCAACGTGATACGTTTTCCATCAGGGAAAATAACCTGATCAACCTGAGGCTTCACATTTTCCCACGTGTACTGCCTTAAACCAGCAACGTCGATTTCATTATCGAAGTGGCCAATGTTACAAACGATGGCCTCGTTACGCATTTGCTTCATGTGGTCATGCGTAATAACGTTAACATTACCTGTGCAAGTAACGAAGATGTCAGCATCGCCAGCAACTTCGTCCATGCGAACAACGCGATAACCTTCCATAGACGCTTGCAAGGCACAAATTGGGTCGACTTCAGTAACCATGACGGTTGCGCCCATTCCACGGAATGCCTGTGCACAGCCTTTACCGACATCGCCATAACCTAATACAACAGCGACCTTGCCAGCAACCATGACATCGGTTGCGCGCTTTATGCCATCGAGTAAAGATTCACGGCAACCATAGAGGTTGTCGAATTTAGATTTAGTCACAGAATCGTTAACGTTGATTGCAGGTACTTTGAGCGTACCGGCTTTCGCCATTTCAACTAAACGGTGCACACCGGTTGTTGTCTCTTCAGACAAACCTTTTACACCCGCCATTAATTCGGGGTAATCATTATGCATCATTACGGTGAGGTCTCCGCCGTCATCGAGAATCAGGTTGGGCACCCAACCATCAGGGCCTTTAATTGTTTGATGGATACACCAATCAAACTCTTCATCCGTCTCACCTTTCCAAGCAAAAACAGGAACACCAGCGGCAGCTATCGCAGATGCAGCGTGATCTTGGGTAGAAAAAATATTACAGGAAGACCAACGCACTTCTGCACCCAAATCGACCAGTGTTTCGATTAATACGGCTGTTTGAATAGTCATGTGTAAGCAGCCAGCAATACGCGCACCTTTCAGTGGGAATTTTCCAGCATGCTCTTCACGCAATGCCATCAAACCCGGCATTTCATGTTCAGCAATTTTAATTTCTTTTCGGCCCCACTCAGCGAGGCTGATGTCGGCGACTTTATAGTCTTCGGTAGTAGTACTCATAATATTTTGGAAATCCTGTTGTTAAATCCCGGCAGCCTGACGCAGCGCATCAACGCGGTCAGTTTTCTCCCAGGTAAAATCTGCGTGCTCACGGCCAAAGTGACCATAGGCGGCTGTTTGTTGGTAAATAGGACGTAACAGATCCAACATGGTGACAATGCCATAAGGCCTTAGATCGAACACGTCTTTAATAATTTCTTCGATACGGCGATCATCCACTTTGCCAGTACCGAACGTTTCTACGGTTATCGATGTGGGCTGCGCAACACCAATGGCATAAGACACTTGCAGCTCACACTTATCCGCTAAACCAGCAGCTACTACGTTCTTAGCAACATATCGGCCTGCATAGGCAGCTGAACGGTCAACTTTGGAGGGGTCTTTTCCGGAGAATGCACCACCACCGTGCCTGGCCATACCACCGTAGGTGTCAACAATGATTTTTCTACCGGTTAAGCCGCAATCACCGACCGGACCACCAATCACAAAGTTGCCCGTTGGATTAATGTGTATGTTTTCTGCAGGGCAATCGTTCAACCAAGTTGCAGGTAACACAGGCTTCAAAATGTTTTCCATGACTGCTTCGCGAAGTTGCGATAGCGAGATGTCCGGATCGTGTTGAGTTGAGAGTACAACCGCATCCAAGCCAACGGGCTTTCCACCCTCATACTTTAAAGTAACCTGACTTTTCGCATCAGGTCGCAGCCAAGGCAATGTACCGGAACGACGTACTTTCGACTGTTGCTCTACCAATCGGTGAGAGTAAGTAATTGGTGCTGGCATGAGAACATCGGTTTCGTTATTCGCATATCCGAACATGAGCCCTTGGTCTCCGGCACCCTGCTCTTCGGGCGCACTGCGATCCACACCTTGTGCGATATCGGGCGACTGCTTACCGATGCCGTTGAGTACAGCGCAAGTTGCGCCATCAAAGCCGACGTCTGAACGGTCGTAGCCAATTTCAGTAACCGTTTTTCTAACGAGTTCTTCCAAATCAACGTAAGCGTTGGTGGTAATTTCGCCAGCGATAATGACCAAGCCGGTTTTTACCAAAGTTTCGCAAGCAACACGAGCGCCCTTGTCTTGGGCTAGCAGCGCATCGAGCACCGCATCAGAAATCTGATCAGCCATTTTGTCGGGATGCCCTTCCGACACCGACTCCGAAGTAAAAATATAGTCATTTGCCATTGCTTGCCTCTCCAAGTCTTTAAAGTCACCAATATTGTACGATATAAACACATAAAGATTTGTTTATATATTGATTTATTCGTACATTAATGCGACACAAAGCCGTCAATCGGCAACGGTGCTGCCGATTTCTTGCGGGGTATAAGGGAATTGAGTGTTTAATTAAGACTATTTTGGTCGTGTATAGCCGGGTAATTCAATAACATAGCTATCAACCGCGCCAGAGTCATACCAATCAGACCCAAAGAGTATGCGAGTACCCGACGGGCTGATGGTGGCATGAGGCTCACCAAAATAAGGCGGGTAGTCGCCATTAACGGCTTCTTTACCGAATGATCGATGATGGGCCAGACGGCACGTTACTCGATGCTTGGGGTCGGTATCGGCCAGATAAATCTCCGAAAGCAAAGCCGGTGCTTTGCGCTTATTCGTAAAATACTCGTATTGATCTTTTCTGCCAATGGATGACATTGCCACCCAACCTGGCCGCAAATAGGCTTGCGCCGAGGCATGCGAACTACTGGTGGTGTAGGGGTAACGATCAGACTCATTAATGATTGGACGACATTCGCCCGTTTCTAAATTATGCTGCACCAAATGCCCCACCCCCAGCATGATGTCACCATTACAGCCCCCTGGGCTGGGATCAAATGCCACTTGATACAGAGCATCCTGACCATCGTGGGTTTGACCGACGCTGGAATGCTCATCAGTTTTATAAACATCCATTCTGCGTTCAACCGTTTTCAAATCGGTGGATAATGCAGCGCCCTGCATCCAATAACGCTGACCGCTTGGCGCAGGCGTTGGCGCATACCATTGATTGAAAGGCGTTCCTTCCCCAATGGGTTGCGTGAGAACTTCACCAGTGCTGATGCGATAAGAAATCATGATGTATTTATCTGGCTTGGCTTCGCACCGGAAACCAAAAAGGTCGTCGTCCAGCGACTGCATGTGCACATCACCGCCTGCGACCGGCACATCTCCAGCGGCACAGTATTTACCGAGGTGCGCTAAGGTTTTGGCCTTGCCTCTGCTCACGCTATATTCTTTAAACTGGCCCAAATCGGAGGAGTATTTACTGACGTAGTAAAATACATCCGGGTTGGTGTGGCTCCAAAAGACTTCTTCTAAATCGGTTGGCTCAATGTTTAATTTGCGCACCGGCTTGTAGGTATGGCCATCGAGTAAAACGTGATATTCCTTGTCGCCACCTCGATATAGGAGCAACAGACTTTCATCGGCGTTCCAAGCTTGCATGGTGCTGTAAGGGGGTTTACGAACTTCGCCGAACTTGCTATCTGTGATACGAATGACTTTGCTACCAAAAGCCGGATCTTTATAAAACTTCATAAACGGTGGCTTTGCCACAGCCGGGATATCAACCCGTTCTGCATGGGTTATGGAGCCCTCGCACATATCGACATTAGAGGTATTTTGTCGTTGTGCAACCGGTGGAAGAATACCGCCCGTTTGTTGAGCGTTGACAATCGCAGGAAATAAACAAACGCACAGCAACAACGTGCCACGTGAAACGAAAGGAAGAAAATTTCTCATTGCAGTTTTATCAGTATCGGGCATATAGACGCACAAGCCAACTTGATTAGTTAATGCAGTTTACGTACCGATCGGTCGAGCGGACCACGGCGCAACGATGAACGCTGCGCCGCGTGATGCCTAAAACGGAATATCGTCGTCAAATTCAGCGCCACCGGCATTCGCCATAGCAGGCGCAGGGGCATTGTTCTGAGCCGGGGCTCGTTGCGGCTGTTGCGATTGGAAATCGCCACCTGACGCATTATCGTTACGACCACCCAACAATTGCAGCGTATTCGCAATAATACCGGTTGAATATCGATCTTCGCCGGTTTTTTTGTCTTGGTATTTGTCGGTTCTGAGGGAACCTTCAATGTAAACCTGAGAGCCTTTACGGCAGTATTCGCCCGCAATTTCACCCAAACGGTTAAACAGTGTTACTCGATGCCACTCTGTACGCTCTTGTTTTTGACCGGTATTTTTATCGGTCCATTGTTCAGAGGTTGCAATATTAAGCCGGGTTATTGCAGAACCACTCGGCGCATAGCGAACCTCTGGATCTGCACCCAAATTGCCCACTATGATGACTTTATTAACGCCTCTTGCCATGCTGATATCTCCTGGTAGATGTAAATTTCTGCGCATCCTATGCAGAACTTGGAAGTGTACCTCAATCTAAGGTGCAAGCGGCTGGAACTGCGATTTGTCTACCTTCATGTAAGCAACCTGCTCCTCCAGTGCCAACACAACCTCGGCAACGCCCGGCAGCTCAGAAAGCTCTTGGTGTAAATCGACGGCATTTTTACTCAGTTGTGCTCCACTCAGCGGATATCGGTAGTTACCAAGCGTTCTGGGCGCCTGAAATCCCCAGATTAAAGCCAACCACACTGCGCACACAGCAGCCATGCCAAGAAACAAGCCCGTGTAGCCGGCCATACCGAGTAACAAGCCACCACCTGCCCCACCCACGAACGCACCAAAAAACTGACTACTGGAATAAATGCCGGTAGCGCTGCCACGACTGCCCGCCGGCGCAATTCGGGTTAGCAACGAAGGAAACAACGATTCAAGCGTGTTTAAAAAACCGAAAAAGAAGGTCACAGCCACAAACATTGCGATGGTTGTACTGGGTACAGAAGCGAACAATAGCTGCACCACTAACATACCCAGCACGCCGGCCAATACAACCTTTCGCATCTGGCCGAAGCGCTCGGCAAGAACCAGCATGGGCAGCATGATAAGAAGAGAAAGTAACATGGACGTCAAATAAACCTGCCAGTGCTGCTCTTTAGCAATACCTGAATCGCGCAGCAATAGCGGTACCGCAACGAAGGTGGCAGTGATCAGTAAATGCAGGAAGAACACACTGACATCGAGCCGCAGCAGTTGTCGGTGTTTAAGCAACTGCCTGACGGTGCTCGCTTGCGCACTGGTGTCGGCACTGAATCCACTGGGTTTAGGGTTCGGTACAACCGTATAAAGAATGACCATAGCGGCTATCGACGTTAAAGCCGAGAACCAGAACAACAGGCTGATCGAGGAAAAGGTAATCAGCACCGGGCCTAAAATAAGCGCCAATAAAAACGACATTCCGATACTGGCCCCCAGACCTGCCATCATTTTGGTGCGTTGACTATCTCTGGACAAATCGGCGGCTAAGGCCATCAGCGCGGCAGCGATAGCACCCGCACCTTGTAAAGCCCGACCCAGAATAACCCCATAAATGCTCTCAGAAAGTGCTGCGATAACACTGCCAAGCAGCATCAGCAATAAACCGATTGCAATCGTGCGTTTTCGCCCAATACGATCAGACATAAGGCCAAACGGTATTTGCAATAGCGCTTGAAAAAGACCGTAAATGCCAAGCGCCAAGCCAATTAAAAACGGTGTACTACCCGTGTAGTCAACTGCGAACAGACTGAACACAGGCAATATGACAAATAAGCCCAGCATTCGGACCATATAGATCAGTGCCAGTGCCAGCACCGCGCGGCGCTCTTCGGGCAACATCGAATTGGGATTTTTTTGGCTCAAATGAAGTTTATGCCTGACATAACTTAAACACGCTATATTACCAGCTCGAACGCTTTAGCTGCTTGAAAACCATGATGGATAATATCCGTATTCGCGGTGCACGAACGCATAATCTGAAAAATGTGGATGCTGACCTGCCGCGAGATAAACTGATTGTTATAACGGGCCTGTCGGGCTCAGGTAAGTCGTCGTTAGCCTTTGATACTTTGTTTGCCGAAGGTCAGCGACGCTATGTTGAGTCGCTGTCCGCTTATGCCAGGCAATTTCTATCGGTGATGGAAAAGCCGGATGTCGACCTGATCGACGGTTTGTCCCCTGCCATATCGATTGAACAAAAATCAACTTCGCACAACCCAAGATCAACGGTTGGCACCATTACCGAAATCTACGACTACCTGCGGCTACTGTTTGCACGAACCGGCACACCGATTTGCCCAACACACGGAGAAAAACTGGAAGCACAAACGATCAGTCAAATGGTCGACCACATACTGACCAGACCCAACGGCGAAGCATTGGCATTGCTGGCGCCAGTGGTCAAAGACCGCAAAGGCGATCATGCACTATTACTGGATGGTCTAAAGAGCCAGGGGTATTTACGTGCACGCATCGATGGAACGATCACAGAACTTGAGGGCGAGATAAAACTCAATGCGCGTCGCAAGCACAGCATTGATGTTGTTGTTGATCGTTTCAAAGTACGGCCGGATATCAACCTTCGATTAGCGGAGTCTTTAGAAACAGCCACAGCCTTAGGTGAAGGCAGCGCAATCATTACTGCATTATCGGGTGATCAGGAAGACACTGTATTTTCAACCCTGTTCGCATGCTCACAATGCGGCTACTCCATGCCCGCATTGGAACCACGTTCGTTTTCTTTCAACAGCCCGCACGGCGCCTGTTCAGAATGCGATGGTTTGGGTAAAAGTCGCAAATTTGATCCGTCCTTGGTAATTAACGATGTGTCATTAAGTATTGCCGATGGCGCCATCCGCGGCTGGGACCGACGCACCGCGTTTTATTTTCAAATGATGCAATCGCTAAGCAAACACTACGGCTTCAGTGTAGAAAAACCATTTAAGAGCCTGTCAAAGAAACATCAAAACATTGTTCTTTATGGCAGTGGCAAGGAAGAGATAACCTTTATTCATCAAAACGATAACAACAAAGCGAAACGTACAACGGTTCGGGTGTTCGAAGGCATTATCCCAAGCTTGGCCCGGCGCTACAGAGAAACAGAATCGAACGCCATGCGTGAAGAGCTGGCTAAACTGATGAGTGAAAGCGAGTGCAAGTCGTGTAAAGGTGCGCGAATTAATGAAGCTGCTCGGCACGTACTGGTTAACGATTTGAGGCTACACGAGATTACCGCTTCCTCTATCAGTACTGCTAAAGAAACCATCGACAAGCTCATCTTACCCGGTGGACGTAAAGAAGTCGGTGAAAAAATTACCGATGAAATTGAGCAACGTTTAAACTTTTTAATGAATGTGGGCTTGGATTACTTATCGTTAGACAGAAGTGCCGACACCTTATCGGGTGGTGAAGCGCAACGTATTCGATTAGCCAGCCAGATAGGCGCAGGCTTAATGGGCGTTATGTATGTACTGGATGAGCCTTCCATCGGTTTACACCAACGCGACAATGACAGACTACTGAGCACATTAAAATACCTTCGCGATTTGGGCAACACCGTTATCGTTGTAGAACACGATGAAGATGCGATACTCAGCGCCGACTATGTTTTAGATATAGGGCCAGGTGCTGGCCGACACGGCGGAACAATCGTTGCTCGCGGCACACCGGCAGCCATAAAGAAGAACAAAGCATCGCTCACCGGGCAATACTTATCTGGCGAAAAAAGTATCGCCATACCCAAACGATGCAAACCCGGTGAACACTGGATTCAAATTAATAATGCCAGTGGCAATAACCTTAAAAACGTAGATGCGCAAATTCCTCACGGATTGATGACTGTTGTTACCGGTGTATCGGGTTCAGGAAAATCGACACTAATAAACGATACGCTGTATCGATTTGCCGCCAGTGAAATCAACCGTGGCCAACACAAAGTTGCGCCGGTTGAAAGTATTGAAGGCATGGCAAAATTCGATAAAATTGTCGATATAAACCAAAGCCCCATCGGTAGAACGCCACGATCAAACCCGGCAACTTATGCCGGATTATTCTCAATCATCAGAGAATTATTTGCGGGTACACATGAAGCGCGATCGCGTGGTTATAAAGCCGGTCGATTTAGCTTTAACGTTAAAGGTGGGCGCTGCGAAGCCTGCCAAGGTGATGGCTTGGTTAAAGTAGAAATGCACTTTCTGCCTGATGTTTATGTACCATGCGACATCTGTTCAGCGCAACGTTACAACCGTGAAACGCTCGACATTCGCTACAAGGGTCGCAACATTCACGAAGTGTTAGAAATGACTATCGAACAGGCTTTCGATTTTTTTAATGCCGTGCCTACACTGCACAGAAAACTCGAAACCTTAATGGACGTTGGCCTTTCTTATATTTCACTAGGGCAAAACGCCACAACATTATCAGGTGGTGAAGCGCAACGTATAAAGCTTGCCAGAGAACTATCAAAAAAAGACACCGGCAATACACTTTACATTCTGGATGAACCCACCACGGGCTTGCACTTTGAGGATGTAAAAGCATTGTTAGCAGTAATTCATCGTTTGCGGGATGCCGGAAACACAATAGTGGTTATCGAGCATAACCTCGATGTGATCAAAACAGCCGATTGGATAATCGATCTGGGCCCCGAAGGTGGCAGTGGCGGCGGCACCATAGTAGCCAGTGGCACACCTGAAGATATCGCCAAAAAGAAAAAATCTTACACCGGCCAATACCTGAAGCGCGTGCTCTCGCTATAGCGCGACGTAAACAGATTTTCTATAAAACAACAACAATCTACGGTGACAACAGTGGCTCAATGACATGGGCAACACTCAACAGTTTTGAGTCGGCACCGTTTGTATGACAAATACTCAAACCCAGCGCTGCCTGACCAGATGGTTGACAAGGAATACTCACAGCACAACCATCAATAAAATTAATTAAACCGGTGTTTCGAAGCGCCATGCCGTTAGTGGCGGCAAAGATATCCGAGTCATTTTTAAGTGGTTCCAGTGCAGGCGTTGCAATGGCGGTGGTGGGCATTAACAGAGCATCATAGGGCAGCAACTTGTTAGCAAACGTTGCGATCGCATTGGTCCTCAATGCTTTATTTTCGTTGTAAGTGTCATTGTCTATAGTCTGACCTAGCTCTACCCTCAGCGCTACAAACGGATCATATTGTTCGCGTTTAGTTTCAATAAGTGTTTTATGGTGCTGATAGGCATCGTAAGCTGCAAACGGCGCAGTGCGCGCAACCGTTGCTGCAACATCAAATTCTGGTATCGTGATGGTTTCAATGGTTGCACCATGACGCTTAAGCAGTTCGATTACCCGATTAAAATTAGCCTCTACGGTTTCATCCAAATTTTGCATTGGCAATCCATCCGTGATCGCGAAACGCATGGACTCAAGCTTACCCACATTCAAAGGCGTAACCGCTTGACCCGCCATTAACTGATAGGCGATAGATGCACAAGAAACAAAACGGGTTAACGGCCCCGGCACATCCAACAGCGGGGACAAAGGATACACACCTTCACACGACAAACTGCGTTTAGAGGGTTTTAAACCAACCACACCATTCCAAGCAGCCGGTACCCGGCAACTGCCTGCTGTATCCGTACCTAAAGAGAGAGGCACCATGGCAGCGGCCACACTTACGCCTGCACCACTCGACGAACCGCCTGGCGCCAATGGCTTCTGTACAGTAGAACCCCAAGCGCGCGGTGTGCCGTAATGCGGATTCAAACCTAATCCGGAAAAAGCGAATTCGGTCATATTGGTTTTACCAATAAGGATAAACCCCGCATCGAGTAGCCGTTGCAGCACCAGCGCGTTAGACTTAGCAGCGGGGGCATCTTTTAGTACAACCGATCCTGCGGTGGTTACCTCACCTTGCACATCAAAAAGATCTTTTACGGCAAACGGTATACCAGCATAAGCGGGCAACGTTTTTCCTGCTGCGCGCGCTGCGTCAACGTTTTTGGCTAAGGCGCGGGCAGAGTCTTTATACACCGATAAAAAAACCGGGTTTGCAGGGTCGTCCAACGTTTCGATGTTGCGCAACGATTCGTCGACTAACTGTCGTGCGCTGATCTCGCCGGCATTCAACAGGTGACTTAATTTCTCGAGCGAAAGCGCCAACAAACGTTCCATAGAAACCACTCAATAAGAGAATTAAAAACAGAATACCGATAAATCAGACTAACGGCTAGTACGACAATCGCCTAAAAATTTACTTTAGCGAATACGCTTCAGAATTTAAACAATCTAGGATAACGATGCAGCTGTGATTATCGTGTTATTCACAATTTTCCAAGTGCCACGGATCTGTTTATACATCGCTTCGTTACTATTGGCGGCGTGAGACTTGACCACAACAAAACGATTACCGGGCTCTATAAATTGTAATTCTATTTCCCGGTGGGATAAAAACTGATTGGATAGCGGATACTGACATTTGTAAAAAGCTTCTTTGGCAGAAAATATAAGCTTTGCCAATACTAACGTGCTTAAATGGGTGATACGTGAGTTTTCTTGTATTTCCTCAGGGCTACAAACGTGCTTAACAATACCCTCACCTAGCTCACCACCCTGCTCTAAATCCAGGCCAATGGAAACAACGTCTTTAGAACGGGCAACAACCGCCGCGCAGATATCGTTTGTGTGGGATATGCTGCCCACTATACCTTCCGGCCAAGTAGGCGATCTATCGGCTTTGGGCAGTAGCGACACTTGCGGTGCACCTAACACCGACAAGGCTTCACGCGCTATCAATCTGGCAACACCAAATTCAGCCCGACGTTTTTCACAACTCTTTTTAATGTGTTGATACTCATCGGCGCAAAGCTCGTCATCAACGATACGAGGTGCAGCAATTTTGCAAACAACATTAATATCAAACAGGTTTTCGATATCGTGGCGACCTACACCGGCTACTGTGCTATCAACATCAGCCGCGGCACCATACATGCCTTCCATTGAAGCATTATCCTTTTAATCAGTTCTGGCAATAGCAGTATAACGATTAGTTTAAGAACTGTCGCATTGACGCCCGAACCGCATTATCTAACAGTTGATCCAGTTCAAACGCCAATCTTTCGTACTCAGGCGGGGTATTCCAATCATTAGCAACAAACTTAATAGACTGAGAGAAATCATCGAAAACCGGATTTACCTGACCGCGCTGATGTAGTGTTACTCTTACAACAGCCACGCCTAAAGGGCGACTTATCGGTTCATCGGTAGGGCCGTATTGACGGTCGATACCGAAGCGAAGCAGTTCCAGCATCAGTAAATAGTCTACGTTAAGTCGATCGAACAATTGCGTGAGCTCGTATGAATGCCGGGATACCATCTGTGGAAACTGCGTTGAAGCCAGCGTTACAGAAGGTTCTTTTGGCAATGTATGTACGACGCGCTGCTTGCTTTGCTTTAAACGGCCAGCATACACAGGCTTAGCAACCGCTTTAACGTTTAAACCCTGACTTAGCAAGGAATTACGAAAATCGATCAAAAACGCTTTTTTGATAATACCGCCCGCATCCATCTTTGCCAGCGCGTTGCTAAGATCAGTCTCGTTTTGGTATGCCTGCTTTACGTCTAAGCGCCCCGGAGAACCATGAACAACCAGCTGAGCATGGGTGGTTTTGCCATTGTCTTCGCCACAACCGCCAAATACCGTGCCGGCACAAGGCTTAACCCATAACATAGCGTACTGATTAGTTTCCTGGATGGCGGAAGAAGGAACGCTTAGCTTTTCTGTTGGCAGGCTCGCACAAGCATTTAAACAACACGTAATTAACAACGCATAGATCAGTTTCATTGGGGTTTCAGCTTGTTCATGAGCAAGGGCTTACGGTGTGGCATTGCAGTGCAACGACAACGCCAGCTAGGTGTTATGCTGCTTTGATACGGCCATTGAGTGTGTAAACAATTGGAACAAACTAACCCGGTTCTGGTGCATCCGGTTGGTTAGCTGGGAGCGCCTTTTCAAAGGCATCCATAGCCAGGCAATAACTGACAATTCGGTTAATGGTTGGATACGCGTCCATCGGCACCGAAAATCGTTGATTATTAACCGCCTGAGCAACCAGGCAGATATCGGCTAAACCCGGCTTATCACCATGGCAGCATAACCCTGTGGCCGCCTCACTGGACAATCTTTTTTCTATTGCTTCAAAACTTCCAGCAACCCAATGTTGGAACCACCGCGTTACCGCCGCATCTTCAGCACCAAACTCAGCGCGTAAATACTTTAAAACCCGCAAATTGTTAATAGGATGGATATCCAACGCAATTGAATGTGCCAGTGATCTTACACGGGCTCTAGCCAGCGCGTTATCGGGTAACAACGCAGGGTTTGGATGAACTTCATCCAGATACTCCAAAATGGCCAGCGACTGCCCTATCGGACCATCGGGTGTTTCCAACGTGGGTACCAAGCCATCGGGGTTCAAATCGAGATAAAACGCCGAACGGTGCTCATCGTTCAATAACGCATACGATACATTATTGTAGGCGATGGCTTTCATTTCCAGAGCAATACGCACGCGAAACGATGTTGATGATCTGAAGTAGTTATGTAAGGTGTACATAAATTCTCTAAGAAAGTCGACCGTAAAATGTTTGCCGGGCAGATTCTGATAACGAAATACCAGGCTGACTGTTATAAGCCAGTACCACAAGCATCCGTGTGATATTACCTTGCGTTGGTGTTACACGATGAATCGAGTTACGACCGCGAAACAACACTAACGCACCTTCATCCATGGATAACTCATTGGTTTGCGTTTGTCCGTTGACGACGTTTTCAGTAGCCTCAAAAGCCATGTCATTGGCATCGGCATCACGCACATCCTTTACATACTCGAAAACACCACCACCCAGTGGTTTTTGAATAAGTAACGTAATGGCAAAAGAAGAATTATCGTAGTGCCAACCTAACTCCTGACCAGCAGCTGCGTAGTGCAAATTGATCGATGACAAATTATCCGCATATTCATATAGATTTTTCTCGTTAAGTACTGCGCACAGAAAAGACTTAAACGCTTCGTTCTCATAAAGCAATGTTAGCGGAGAATCACCTGCAATTTGATCACTGGTTATACAACCCTTCGATGAACTAACCAGGCGGTTTCTGATGTGGCTATTCGCATAAGTTTCATCAGCTGGCGAAAGATACACATTATGGCTACTGTTCGTGAAATAGGCTTGGTTTGCTTTTTGTTCACCTTCCGAACGAACTGCATCAATAGCAGTAGGTGTTAAAAATTCAGGTAATACCAAAACACCGTTGTCTGCCAGTTGTGTACAGCACTGAGAGCGGAACTTCGCATCGTCTAATGGGTGTTTCGTAAAATTAACCAACGCTTTAAGTTTTGACATAAGCAGTAACCCCAACTGATCAAAGGTTAGATCGACACATTGGTATTTAATTCCTGAACTGCCGGGCGTCGACGTCTGCGTGTTTTGGCAGGTACCATGCCTCTCATGGCTTCAAGTTTGCCGTAGCACAGCAATTTATCATCAGCTTCGAGTATACGGGCAGATTTAGGATTCGGAATTACTTTATTACCCCGGTATAGGGTTAAAACATTGATATCTTTTTCCCAAAGCTTGGTATCCGTAATACTGATACCGACATAGTTGGATCCTTCAGGAATATAGATTTCGCTTACGCCATAGCCTTTGCTAATGGTAAGTCTTTGTCTGATATCGATTTCCGGAAAATCGACCTGTGCTGAGATGTAATCGATAACCGCACCTGCCACGTCAAGGCCAGTGCAGGTTTCAATGCCTTCAAGCCCCGGAGAAGAATTAACTTCCATTATTTGCGGACCTTGCTTGCCTTCAAGCATATCTACCCCTGCCACCCTTAAGCCAAGGATCTGTGCAGCCCGAACAGCAGTTTCAATATATTCATCGGATAGCTCAACAGTTTCAGCAACACCACCACGATGCACATTACTGCGAAACTCTTGCCCTTGGGCAACACGACGCATAGCTGCCACAACGCGATCGCCAACCACAAACGCCCGAATGTCTTTACCTTTGCTTTCAGCGACAAATTTCTGAATGAGCACATTCTGTTTTTGGCTTTGCAATAGCTCAATGATCGAGGCAGCCGCAGCAATACTTTCAGCCAAAAGCACACCGATACCCTGTGTACCTTCTATCAGTTTGATAACAACCGGTGCGCCACCCACACGTTCAATGGCAGGCAACACATCCTTTTTATCGCGCACGAAGGTGGTTCTGGGAATGCCGATGTGGTGGCGGCTTAGAATTTGAAGACTGCGTAGTTTGTCGCGCGAATTAATAATGCCGTGCGCGGTGTTCGCACAAAAAATATCCATTTCCTGACATTGCCGAACCACCGCTGTTCCATAATAAGTAATTGACGCACCAATACGAGGCAGAACAGCATCGTAGTTACTTAACACTTTTTGCCGGTAATATAAGTCGGGAATTCCCTGTTGCAGGTCTATCGCAAATTTCAACGTGTTAAGCACCTTAACCGAATGCCCACGACTTAATGCGGCCTCAGAAAACCGCTGTGTGCTGTAGGAGTTTGGACTGCAAGATAAAATTCCTAGCTTCATAAGGACGCCTTTTAAACTATGGATTGGCCAATAGAGCTTATGCTTTAATTAGCGCCGGTTCTTGAGGTTTCGTCTTTTCCCTAAAACGTACGATCTGGAAGGGTCTACCAATAACCTGTTTTGCATCGCAGTACGACCCAACAGCATGCGAAAACGCATATCGTCTCTTGAAGTTAGTGTTATCTCAATGGGCCAGCTAAATGCACCAATGGTAACCGGCGTTTTGATAACCCATCGGTTCTCACGATGCCCGCCTGAATCAGCCACCGTTCGCTGATCGACGACATCTGCAGCACAGGTGGCAACGATCTCGGTATTGCGTTGTTTGGGGTGTATCTTGAAGCGGACGCGCTTCACGCCATTTTCGTCGAATGGCTGAACGTCAAATGCATGTAAGGCGGAGGTGCGTGCCCCTGTATCAACTTTAGCTTTAACGGCTTCCAACCCAAGCGAATCAAGCTTTACCCATTCTCGCCAGCCAACTAACAATAAATTGTGATTCTTCATAGCAGCGTTTGCATGCGGGAAATCGTTAACGCATTATCGCAGAAATTAGCTTTGCGCGTTACTCTTACACGCCGGGTTCGTCATCATCGGCATAGTCCGACTGAAACGATTCCACTCGATCAACAACGTCTTCAATGTCGTCTTTGAAGCGGGCGATGTGATAAACCGCATCTCCTTCATGCACAATGGGAAGTTCCAAGCGTCCAATAACAATACCATCAATGGCTGCATGAATTGCGCACAGAAAGCCGCCGTTTGGGTCATCGACAAACCCGAGAATATCGCCTTTTTGAACGCGCGCACCAAGCGCGATATCTAACCGGAGCATGCCGCTTTCCGGTGTGCGGGTCCAGCTGCTGCTTCGCGCCACAAACGGTGCCTTCGGCGGTTTTTTGCCCGAGCGCGAAGGTCGTAGCATCCCTAAGGATCGCATCACACTGGTAATGCCTGCCACACCTGCTCGTATGGACACTTCATCGAAACGCAGCGCTTCACCGGCCTCATACAACAGCATGGGTATACCCAGTTCACCGGCAGCTGCACGTAAGGAGCCATCGCGTAAAGACGAATTGATCAACACGGGCACACCAAAACTATGCGCCAGATCGCTGGTTTCGGCGTCGTCCAAGTTAGCTCTTATTTGTGGCAGATTACTGCGATGATTGGATCCTGTGTGCAAGTCGATACCGTGTGTACACTTCATTACAATTTCTTGCATAAAAACATCGGCAAGCCGCGCTGCCAGCGACCCGGCTTCTGAGCCAGGAAAGCTTCGGTTCAGATCGCGACGATCGGGCAAATAACGACTTTGGTGAATAAGACCATAGGCGTTCACGACAGGCACTGCTATTAAAGTCCCTTTAAGCCGGTTAATCGTTTTAAGCGCTAAAATTCGTCGTACAATTTCAATACCGTTTAATTCATCACCATGAATGGCGGCGCTTATAAATAACGTTGGGCCTGATTGCTTACCGCGCACCACATGTACCGGCATATCAAGCTTGGTGTGGGAACTGAGTTTTGGCATCGGCATTTCGATGACCGTTCTGCTGCCAGGCTTGATGCTCTCATTTAATATGACTATTTCCGGGAGGCTCACTGGGTATCCTTAATAACCTTGTGTTTAAGTGGCGTTAATGGCTTTATACGTTTAACAGATAACTTCCACTACAGATTATTTCTATTATAGATAATCGGTCGGTCGGCGAACCAATGTTCTTCCAGGTTCTCGCCAGGGCCAATTCGATCAACCACTGCAAATAAACCATCTTGTAGCAATGGTGTTAATACGCCATGCCAAACGCCTCGATGATAGTTAACGCCTTGCCCGGTTTGGCTCATAAAGGCTTTGGGCGTATCCGGTGTGCCGTTAACGTCTTTTGCAACCACAACGAGAAACGGCTCGCTGTGCATCGGTATAAACGCCTGACTGCCTAAAGGGTGACGCTCTACGTAGTCTAGGGTGAGCGGCAACGCATACGCTTTAGCGTTAAACACACTGATGCCCAATTCACCTTGCGCATCTATGGACAACTGCGCCAAGTCAGAATAACGCTGACACATACCTCGGTTAATTACAACCGTTGGCTCCTGTTTGGTTTCAATGACCTCCCCAAACTCAGCGAACGCTTCAGCGCTGAGTGTTTCCACAATAATTTCAATGGTCATCGTTTTAGTTAAGCTCCAGTTAAGCCAGAATGGATCAAAAGTGGTTTGCTGACAGGCATATTAACGCTCATTCAGGCACAAAGCCTGTTAGTCGATCAATTATGCAACAATATATACAGACACTGATATGAGGCCTGTTTAAATTGCAACATAAATCGATTTTAATCACCGGCTGCTCGTCAGGGATTGGGCTGGATGCCGCGCTCACGCTACAGGCGAAAGGATGGCAAGTACTGGCAACTTGTCGAAACCCAAAAGACTGTCAAACTCTGCTTGATCAAGGTATCGACAGCTTTGTGCTCGACTACGCCTCATCAGAATCTGTAAAGGCTGGCGCACAACTCGCTTTAGAAAAAACCAACGGTCAATTAGGCGCATTGTTTAACAACGGTGCATTTGCCATACCAGGCTTAGTAGAAGACTTACCTCGAGACGCGTTAAGAAGTATTTTTGAAACCAATTTATTCGGACAGTTCGAGTTAATCAATCAAGTACTGCCTGCAATGCATAAAAACGGCTATGGCAGAATTATAAACTGCTCCTCAGTGCTGGGCATCGTTGCAATGTCGTTTCGTGGTGCTTACAACTCAACCAAATTTGCGATGGAAGGCTTAACGGATACTTTGCGTTTGGAGCTATACCATTCTCCAATAAAGGTGGTACTGATACAGCCCGGCCCAATCGATACACAAATACGCATCAATTCCAGAACGCATTTTGAAAAATGGATAAATGTCGATGAAGCAAATGGCAAAGCCGTGTACGAGTCACGAATTATTCCCAGACTCTACGAAGAAAAATCGGACAACAACAATCAAGGATTAAAGCCGTCAGCCGTTACTGAAAAGTTAATACGGGCACTAGACGCCAACAACCCTAAACCACGCTATTTAGTGACATCACAAACATGGATTGCTAGCGCCTTGCGGCGCATCATGCCAGTGCGCATATTGGATAGAATTCTGTGCAATCTATAGATGCAGACTGCCCGGCAATTCAGCAGGGACAGCGACTCAGTAACAAACGCTGAGTCACTACCCCGTCTTTCAAACTTACCCGGCTTTACTTAATGGCCTTGCTATGGTCTGTTCCCGCTGCGCAGCTCCATTGCCGAACAATGTGCTTGGCATGGTCGCCTCTACCACATCACCAATGCTTTCAGCGGTTGCAGCTGACAGTGTCCAACCTAAATGACCATGGCCTGTATTGTAATAAACACCCGCGTGTTTTCCTGCACCCACCTTGGGGAGCATATTGGGCATCATGGGACGTAAACCAGCCCATGAAATAACTTTGTCAGTACTGACGTTCGGAAATAACTGACGACACCACGCAACCAAAGGCTCAACCCGGTCGTTTCTGATATCGTAATTAACGCCATTAAATTCGGCCGTTCCCGCAATACGAAAACGATCCGCACCCAAACGACTGGTTACAATTTTCGCATCATCGTCGAGCAAACTCACCCATGGTGCGGATTCCTGACTTTGCTCATCGTTAAGCTCAACAGTTATCGAATACCCTTTAACCGGATAAATATTAACCCGGTCGCCCAACTGCGCTGCAAACTCGCGGCTTTTAATGCCAGCACATACGACAACGGCATCGTGTTGTTTGAGTTCTGAATTAGCACTGCTTTGCAGCACATACTCAACGCTAACACCGGCCGCACTCTTCTGTAGTTGCTGAACCTGTGCATCATAAATAAACTGACCACCCAAACGCTCACAAGCGGCAGCCAGCCCACGTGTAAATTTATGGATGTCTCCGGTTGAGTCGCTGGGTGTGTAATACCCACCATAGAAATCGCCCGATAATGTGGGTTCGATAGCTCGCATTTCGTCAACGGTAACTGCTCTACGCTCCAAGCCACCTCTAGCCAACAATGCATTAACTTTCGTTGCGTGATCAAACCCTTTACGGTTGGCATAGATATGCAATATACCCCGTGTTTCAAGGTCAAAATCAATGGCTTCTTGTTGCGCCCAGGAAAACAAATGCTCACGAGCCGCGATGGCCAGCTGACAGGTTTGCACTGTGTTCGACTCGTACTTGGGTATATTGCTCATGAATTCTGCCATCCATGAATATTTATGCCACGACGGTTTAGGGTTCACCAGTAATGGGGCATCCCTTTTAAGCATCCAACCGATCCCTTTCAGAATGGTTGAAGAGTGTGTCCATACTTCCGCATTGGATGCAGACAGTTGGCCGCCATTAGCAAATGAGGTTTGCATGGCAGCATAACGATGCTTGTCGTAAACGGTAACTTGGTAGCCTCGTTTGAGTAACGAGTAGGCAGTGGTAACACCGGTGATACCGGCGCCAATAACGGCAATGTGCTTCATAGTGAGCCCCCAACAAATGATTCAAGTTAACAATGCACGTGGCACTGCTGCTATCCCATCTGTCTCGGAACCTGAGAGTTTATTACCCGATAGTTTGGCCCCGATTCATTAACGAACACAGGCTATTCGGCTTTACCCCTTCGGTGGATACGCAATGCGTATCGCTCTCCAGATGTCTCTGCGAGTATGTGGTCCTTTTGCCTGAGAGTTTGCTGGGCGTTGCTCCTTCGGCGTTGACGCACTAGCCTGGGCTAGCCGTCAATCTCTCCCACATACGCATTTCCCTTCAGCACTTATTGCATTGCAATGAGCACCGAAAGCTTGCGACGGGCGGATATTGCAACAGATTTACCCGCTTTGCAAGCAACAAGAGACGCTTTAGCAAACCTTTTAACGGCTATTTGCTGTTAAAAATTCATGCCCATGCCTGAATCAGCATTAAAAACACGACCCAGACGACAATTCAAGCGTGATCTGGCTGCCGTACAAGCAGCTAAATGTGTCATGATGCCCGCTTTTTCGCCTGTTTGAAAACAATTGATTAACATGCCAAACCAGCCCACAAATCAATCAATTAGTGCTCTTTGCAACGCTTTGGAAAAAGCTTATCAAAGCCACTGCGAACAAAGCGATTCTGGCCACGATCTACATCATGCGCGGCGCGTCTGGCTCAATGCGCAGTCTATCGCAGCCAAATCCGAAGCCAGTGATGAACGCATATTATGTGCAGCCTGTTTTCTGCACGACCTAGTTAATGTACCGAAAAATTCTCCGCTAAGATCTCAGGCTTCAACCCTTTCAGCGCAAGCCGCTAAACCAATTCTTGCGGCCTTGGAATTTAACGCTGACGACAGTTCCGCTGTTCAGCACTGCATTGAAGCACATAGCTACTCCGCTGCCATTACCCCACAAACACTGGAAGCACGAATTTTACAGGACGCTGACAGACTCGAATCGGTGGGTGCACTTGGTATTGCCCGCACTTTTTTTACCGCAGGAAAAATGGATAGCCAACTGTTCAATGCGGACGACCCCTTTGCACAACATAGAACGCTCGATGATATCCAATTCGCGGTAGATCACTTTAAGAAAAAGCTGTTAACGCTTGCAGATACCATGCAAACAGAGGCTGGTAAAAAACTGGCTACTGAGAGAACCACACTTATGCGTAATTTTCTAAATGCGCTAGCTGAAGAACTTGGCGTTGAACAACCGTGGTAAATCTTTCGCAGAGCGCTAAAACAACACGTCAAGGCATGTTGTATATGGCGCTGGGCACGTCCATCGTTCCGATTATGGACGCGATTGCAAAAGTACTTGGCGATTCTATGTCGCCATTGCAAATTACCTGGGGCCGGTTTTTATTTCAATTTCTCATTATGGGCACTGCACTCATTATCATGAGCGGTTATAAAACCCTTATTCCCAAAAAGCCTGCAACGCATATTATCCGAGGGCTTTTTCTGGCCACGGCAACAACGTTTTTCTTTTGGGGACTTCAGCATTTACCGTTAGCCAATGCGATAGCGATATTTTTTGTTCAACCCATGATCCTAACGGTGTTATCGGCTGTTTTGTTAGGTGAGAAAATTGGTTGGCACCGTCGTATCGCCGTTGTTACCGGCTTCATCGGCACGCTATTAATTATAAAACCTGGCACTGATGCCTTTAGCCTTGCGGCCTTACTACCACTAGCCGCAGCTTTCTTTTTTGCTTGCTATATTGCTTTAACCCGAGCCGTCGCTAATATCGATCACGCCGCGACCATGCAGTTTGCATCCGGATTAGCAGCGGCCATTGCGTTGACGTTTGCTTTATGGATCGCCTCTTTCTGGCCTGATTCGGGGTTTGCCCCTAGCGTTGCAACCACTACAGAATGGTTCTGGTTATTTGTGATCGGCATTGTTGCGGCAGCCGGTCACCTACTGGTTGTTATGGGTGTAAACCGAGCCCCGGCATCGGCGCTAGCGCCGCTGGGCTATGTTGAAATTATCGCCGCAACCATTCTGGGTTGGTTTGTATTCAAGGAGCTACCAGATGCACTAACGTGGCTCGGTATTGCTATTATTGTGGTTAGCGGCATCTATGTGTTTTCGCGCGAGAACGCGGTGCATCGAGCATCGACGTAACAGCAGTTTACTGTGATACGCAATTACTCATTTATTACGTACCAGGTAGGCGACATACAGCATTAACTTTTAATAACTGTTTGATCAATAGTGCCGAAGATGTTTTCACCCTGCTGATTCAGCATATGGATTTGCACCGTATCGCCAAACTGCATAAATGCCGTACTTGGCTTACCATGGTTTATGGTTTCAATAGTCCGTATCTCGGCAATACAAGAATACCCCACACCACCTTCAACAATCGG
>CALDTX010000173.1 GCA_937923565.1 uncultured Granulosicoccaceae bacterium
TCGACGGTTAAATCAGGTTCTGGGTTTTCAACCCGGGCTGGCAAGCGGGTTGTTTTAGAACCGGGGTTTGTTGCAGAGCGCGGGGCGTTTTTTGCGGCGACTATTAGTGGGTGTGACAGGCCGGGTGGGGTTGGGGAATGATGAATGAGGGGTTGTATAAAACACCAAACAACGTGAACGCGAATCCGCCGTCAAAATAATTTTATAATTGATAGAACTTTTGTTTGTCAGTTTGGTGTGAGCGTTCAAGTTTCCCATTGGCGTCGGTGTATCGGGTTTGAAGTAAACAGGCTTCTTATTCTAAAAACTGTTTTCGGGTCGAAGCTATACACTGTTTTAACTCATCATTTGATAGCCCCGTTGTGTACGAGCAACGTGTGAGCGACCTCTTGCCTAGTGTTGTAGTGACACATGGATTGAAGGATGCAATCAGGTAGCTGTAACGGTTTAAGAATGTTGCCGCTGTAGTGATCTGCTTTGCGAATGTGAGAACGCACACCATCATCGGCGGTAACAAAACCGGTGTCATTTTTATGTGGCACGTTAAGGCGTGGCTTTGTATTCCGGTGCAACTAACAGTTGGATTGAGCCGCGAAGTCGTCTAAAAACTCCTATTTTACGGTTAGACAATCACTGTGCTATCTTCTTGAATTCAAGAATACAGCTGATTTAAGTCACTGCAAAGAGTTTTTAAGCCAGGTGTTTTACACGTTTTAAAATTAAATGTTGGAGTGCGCTGAGTAATTCTTCAAAATCGGAAACTTTGACTCATTTGATACGCTAAAGACGTAAAGTTTGTATTAACTTGTATACCTAGCTATTTAGCAACAATGCTAGAATCACCCCATGGAACGGATTTACGAACACATAACACGGTGGTTCCTTCACGCTTTCGATCCGTATAACTTATCTCATCGACAGCCAGATCGACAACTGTGGCCTTATTTAAAGTCCCACATCAAGCCGATGCGCTGGGTCATCCTGTGCAGCGTCATCGTAACGGTAGTTGCGGCCAGCATTGAAGTTTGGCTAATTCAATACGCCGGTAATATTGTCGACAAATTAGTGTCGAGTAACACTGAGAACTTCTGGAAAGTAGAAGGGTCGGCTTTGCTCTTAGCAGCGTTAGTTGTGCTGCTGCTGCGTCCTTGTGCGCAGTTCTTACGATTATCCATTAACGATATTTCCTTTAGTTGTAATGCGGCTACCTTGGTGCGTTGGCGCGCGTATAACCATCTTATTAATCAGTCGGTTGGTTGGTTCCAAGAAGATCTCACTGGGCGAACGTCGGGCCGTTTGGTCGACATTGGCAATCACGTTGCCGACTCCATCCATACAGCGCTTAACACAGTGGCATTTGGTGTTGTGTACATGGTGGGTGTTGTGGTGCTTATGGCTGGCACCGAGATCTGGCTTGCGGCGCCACTATTACTTTGGCTAGGGCTCTATATTGCTGTGTTGTATTTGATTATGCCGCGCATGATCGATGCACAGCATAATTTTCAGTCGGCAAAATCCGGGCTAGTAGGCACCGTTGTTGATAGCTTTTCCAATATCGAAACGCTGAAACTGTTCGCGCCTAAAAGTCTTATCGCCGCCGACCAAAGGCGATCATTGGAAGCCACGCGCGAAGCTTTGTTTAAAACACGCCAAATCGGTATTGCGCTGCGCACGGTGTTAGTGATGCTGGAAGCAGTGGTTATCGTTGGGTTTGTAGGTTATGGCATTTGGCTTTGGTCTGTTGACGCGGCATCCATAGGGGTTATTTCGTCGGCCATTGCGTTGTCTTTACGAATTACCACCATGGCGGACTGGATACTCGACTCCATTTGGTGGTTGTTTCAGCGTATTGGCTCATTAAGAGAAGCTTTGTTAACGATTGGGCAGCCAATTGAAATTCCCGAAAAAGACGATGCACCAGAGCTCAACGTGAGCGTCGGTACCATCGATATTAAAAACCTCCACCATCACTATGGCATTGGCTACGGCGGCCTTAACGGTTTATCCCTATCCATTCAGCCAGGAGAAAAAGTAGGTATTGTTGGCCGCTCGGGTTCGGGTAAGTCCACGTTAGTGAATTTGATGTTGCGTTTTTTTGAAGCCGAAAAAGGCACCATAACCATCGATGGTCAGGACATCAAAGTGGTTAATCAAGATAGCCTGCGAGCAGCGGTGGGTATGGTTGCGCAACAAGCTGCATTGCTCAACCGTTCCGTCAGAGACAACATTCTGCTGGGGCGCGAAGATGTTAGCGAGCAGAAACTCGTGTCCGTTGCCACTCAAGCGCGTGCACACGCCTTTATAAAAGACCTAAAAGATAAAAAAGGCCGAACCGGTTATGAGGCGCATGTGGGCGAGCGGGGTGTGAAGCTCTCCGGAGGGCAACGACAACGCGTTGCCATTGCGCGGGTTATTCTCAAAGATGCACCCATCCTCATTCTGGATGAAGCCACCAGTGCGCTGGACAGCGAAGTAGAATCTGAAATTCAGCAATCGTTAATTGATGTTATGCATAACAAAACGGTTATTGCGATCGCACACAGGCTCTCCACTATTGCTCGCATGGATCGGATCATTGTGCTCGACCGTGGGCAAATTATTGAAGAAGGCAAACATGCAGATTTGATAGAACGGTCGGGGCTGTATGCCAGCTTTTGGAGTCAGCAATCTGATGGGTTTATTTTTACCGCAGACGATTAACACTTATTGAGCAGTTTTGGGTATCGCAGCTATGCGGAAGTTTTTGCTAATACCTGGCCTTTCCAATTGCCCGTATTAACCTCTTCTATTAACAAATGATGCAAGGTGTCGTAAGTCACTTTTGCCGCTGGTGACAACGGGCGGTGGCTTGGTACCGCTAATGAAATAACCCGCGATAGCTTTGGCGATACGATCTGATGTGCATCGACTTCACCCATTTCCCACAACGAATGAATGGCGGGCCAGCCAATAACCACTGAACCTACACCTGCCCGAACCAAGCTAAGTATGGTTAGCAGTGATTGCTGTTCATAGCGTACGTTTAGTTTTAATCCGTTGCGATGTGCCGCATCCTCTACATAGCGACGCAAATGTACCATTCTTCCTGGCATAACCAATTCGCAGTTAGCAACATCTTTTAATGTCACGGTTTTGGATGCCGGTTTTTTCCCTCGCCGTTTTGAAACCAGATACAAGTTTTCGGTAAGCACGGCTTGACTGGTCGCACCAACGAGTAGCTCAGCACCGGTAACAATGCCGAAGTTAACTTGCCCGCTTTCGATCGTATCGCCCGTTTGGTGGCTAAGCCCATCCACGATAGACACCAGCACTTCGGGGTAGTGTGATGCCATCCGTTGCACTAACTTAGGCCCGATAAGCGCCGCTGTACCAACCGATAGCGCCACGCGAACTTCACCGCTTGGGCTGTCAACACCAGTGCCCACTTCAGCTATAGCGTGTTCAAGGTGATCAAGGATCGAACGCGCATGCGTATAGAACAACTTTCCCGAAGCTGTAGGAACCGCACCCTTTCTACCTCGACGCAACAGTTTGCTGCCCAGCTTGTCTTCCATGAGGCTTATTTGTCGGCTTAACGCGGGTTGCGCCACGTCTAACTCTCTGGCGGCGGCAACAAAACTGCCGGTTTCTACAATGGCCACAAAATAGTGAAGCTGAACCAATTTCATATGTTATCCCAAGACGCTAATGATCGTTGCAATAGGGTTCTATTACATGCCGCACGCGAAAATGTCCATTGTTATATAACAAATTGTTATATATCGTATTGGAAATTGTGTCTGGTTCTACGCTAGGTGGCGTGGTAGCGTAGTTCAAATTTTATTCCGAACGCTTTTGGCAAAGGGGTGGCAAACACTGATGGTTTCGGACAATGAGTGACAGTAGACTTCGTGGCGGTGCTTTATTAGCGCATGCCTTGAAAGACAAAGGCGTGGAGCGCGTGTTCACGCTAGCCGGCGGTTTTTGTAATCCGGCGCTTGAAGGCTTCATGGAACTTCAACTGCCCGTCGTGAATTGTCCGCACGAACAGGTTGCCGGTCATTTGGCCGATGGTCATGCGCGTGTTACCCGAAAACCAACCGTGTGTTTGGTTGGTCCGGAAGGGTTTGCGAATGCAGTACCGGCGATGCTCGAAGCTGGGGGCGAACGCTCTCCGGTTATCTTTGTTACCGGTTCGTCCACATTAAAGCGACAGGGCGCCGGTGGTTTTAAAGAAATCGATGATGTTGCCATTGCTGCACCCTTGGTTAAATACTCTGTGCAAATTACTGACGGTGAACGTATCCGTGAGTTTGTTGATCGCGCTTGGATGGCTGCCACCTCGGGTTACCCCGGGCCTGTGCACATCAGTTTGCCTGTCGACATCATGTTCTCGTCTTTTGATCACGATGCCGGGCTTAATGAAAGACCTTACTCAACTGTTGCACGCCCGGCGCTAAAAGCTTGGCCCGACCCATCAGCATTAGAACCTGTGTTGCAAGCGATTACCGCTGCACAAAAACCTGTGCTTATTGCGGGTCATGGTGTTTGGTGGTCTGGTGCTGAACAAGCCTTGGGTGAAGTGTGTACCAAGTTAGGTATTCCGATTTACAACGTGCCATATCATCAAAAACTGCTGCAAGAGAATTGCGACGCTTATATGGGCTTGGCAGATTTCCATCAATACGCGCCGTCCAAGCCAGCCATCCAGGAAGCCGATGTGGTTGTTATGTTAGGTGGCAGGCTTGATAACCAAATGAATTTTGGGAACCCGCCTTTTTTTCCGGCTACGCAAAAACTCATTTGTGTTAACGGCAGTCATGAAGAACTGGAATTTAACCGCGCAGCAGATGGCTTGTTACTCTCCGACCCCGGTGCTTTTTTACAAGCATTAGGTAGCATAGAATCACGTTGGCCTACATGGCTGGATGTACAAAAAGAGCGCCGTGCTGAATGGGTACAGCAATGGTTGACGCATTTGGAAGAGGAGGAACGAACGCATACGCAACTGCATCCACTACAACTTTCATTGGATGTGCAAGCACAATTACAAGATCAGGACTGGTTAGTTTTTGATGGTGGGAACACGCACTTTTGGTCAGAAATTGGAGCCAATATCGCAGGGTTTAATGGCTTAACGTTATCCGGCATTTTGCATCCGGGCAGTTATAGCCTTCTGGGTGTGGGTGTATCACTGGCCTTGTCTGCCAAAGCGCATCATATGGATAAAAACGTGGTTTTAATTTCAGGGGATGGCGCTTTTCTATCGGGTGGTTTGTCGATCGAAACCGCGTTTCAGGAGAATTTGCCGATAGTGGTTGTTATTGATAATAATGGTGGCCTGGATTGTATATCGCAGCAACAAGAACGGTTGTTTGCAAACGGCAGTCACTTTGCCACAGACTTTCGTGACATCCCGTTCCACACATTGTTTGAAGGCCTAGGTGGGTTTGGCGAACTCGTTGAAACGCGCGAACAGTTAGCACCTGCAATGCAGCGGGCAATGGCCAGCGGAAAGCCAGCCTGTTTGAACGTTAAATGCCGAGGCGTTATTAGCCCGATTGTGGCGGCTACCTCGGATAAACGGGATAAGGCATCTATTGAATAGGTGGTTTAATCAGATGTTTGGCTCGATGTTTTAAATTGAAGCAATAAGCAATAAGAAATTAGCAATAAGAAATTAGTAAAAGTAAAAGTAAAAGTAGGGGAAAGTTGCACAGAAAAGCATTTGTTTAATACAACATCACGACAGTGGTGTGCACACATAAAAAGAGGAGCACTTATGCGCAAGTTCTACACTATCCTGGCAAGTCTATTACTCTTGCCAACCTTGGCATTAGCTGATGGTTATCCAGAAAAGAATGTTGTGTATCAAATCACGTTCAATCCGGGCGGTGGGTCTGATATTCGTGCAAGGCAACAGCAGCCCATGCTCGAAGCTGATCTTGGCGTTAAGATCCCGATTCAATACAAACCCGGTGGCGGTGGATCGTTAGGCTGGGCAGAGCTGGTTAAGAAAAAACCTGATGGCTACTTTATGTCGGGAATTAATATTCCTCATATCATTTTGCAACCACTCGCCAGAGACAATGCCGGTTACGAAACCGAGCAAATTGAACCCATCATTTTGTTTCAACAAATACCCTTTGGCCTAACGGTGATGGCCGATTCACCCTTCAAAACGCTCGACGAACTGGTGAGCTACGCGAAGGAAAATCCTGGTGCGGTGACTATTGGTGGTTCAGGTACATGGGACGCCACGCACATAGCGCACCTGCAATTTGAAAAGATGACGGGTGCGAAGTTTACCTATGTTCCGCATAAAGGCGGTAAACCAAAACAAACAGCATTGTTGGGTGGGCATACCATGGCAAGCTGGTTTGGTGTTAGCGAATGGCTGCCGTACGGTGACAAAGTGCGCAACCTTGCCGTGGCGACCAACGAGCCGGTAGAAACCAACCCAGATCTCCCAACGTTTAAATCGCTGGGTTATGAGCTTCTATCTTCCGTTTACCATGGCGTCGGTGTTCCAGCAGGCACACCTGCAGATGCAGTGGCACGTTTAGAAGCAGCGTTTACCGACATTGCTAACGACCCAGAAGTGCGTGCCAGAAAACTCAAAGACGGCATACTGCCTATTGCTATGAGTGGCGCTGATGCAAAAGCCTTAATTGCTGATCGAAAAGAAATTTGGGCGCCCATTGTTGAAGAGTTCACCCAGTAATGATTTTACAGTAACGATAAACCATCAGCGGTAGTTACTGATATGTTTGATGGATTGCTTTCGGGCGCGGCACATCTAGCCGTGCCCATGAACCTGGTGTTTCTGTTTCTTGGAACCGCTTTAGGCATCGTGTTCGGTGCTATTCCCGGGCTAACAGCAACCATGGGTTTAGCCTTACTGGTGCCGTTCACATTCACGATGGAACCAGCCACCGGTTTACTGATGCTTGCTGGTATCTATGTGGGTGCCATGTACGGTGATGCTATTCCCGCCATATTAATCAACACGCCCGGTACACCAGCTGCGATAGCCACCACCTTTGATGGGTATCCACTTTCACAAAAGGGCATGGCGCAACATGCCTTGGTCGCTGCAGCATTCGCGTCTTGTTTTGGCAGTGTCGTGGGCAATTTGGTGCTCGCCTATGCGGCAGAACCTTTGGCACAGATGTCGTTGAAATTTGGTCCTGCCGAATATTTCTGGCTCGGTATTTTTGGTTTAACCATCATTTCTGTGCTGTCCAGCGGTAGTTTACTTAAAGGCTTTGTTACAGCCACATTGGGTATGTTGTTGTCCTCGGTTGGCATGGCAACGTTGTCGGGCGAAGTTCGCTTAACCTTTGGCTTTCCGGAATTGCAAGGTGGCATTGGTTTAGCGGGTGCTTTAATCGGATTTTTTTGCTTGCCTGAAATTTTGTCGAACTTTATCGGTAAACGACAAAACACCTATACCGGTGCGCAAGTTCAACCCTCTTTGTCGGTTATTAAAGACACCCTAAAAGATTTAGTGCTTCGGCCTGTGTTAATGCTGCGTTCGTCAGTGATCGGTTTAGTGGTAGGTGTTGCGCCCGGCGCCGGTGGTAATATTGCGAGCATGGTGTCTTACAGTGAAGCCACCCGCTGGGAGAAAAACCCAGAAGAGTTTGGGAAAGGCACCATTCGAGGTGTGGCTGCATCCGAAGCCGCTAACAGTGCAATGGCCCCTGGCTCGCTCATACCTTTGTTAACGCTGGGCATACCCGGTTCGCCACCGGCAGCGGTGATACTCGGTGCATTGATGCTGCATGGCATGCAACCGGGTAACGATTTGTTCGTTGTTTATGCTGATATCACCTACGCATTTATTGTGGGTTTACTGGTTGCTTCATTTGCCGTGTTGTTATTTGGTACCGCGGGCTCGTTTGTCTACGCCCGAATTATTAACGTGCCGTCGCGCACCTTAGCGCCACTCATATTAGTGATGACCGTGCTAGGTTCTTACGCTATTCGTAACAACCTTCTCGATGTTTGGGTCATGCTGGTTTTTGGTATTATCGGTTTGATTCTGAATCGCTTGCGATTCCAACCAGCGCCGCTTGTGTTGGGCATTATTCTAGGCCCATACATAGAGAACGGATTAGTTCAATCCATGATGATCGGCGGTGCGTCCGGTAGTGTGCTGTCTTACATGACATTACGCCCCATCAGTCTTTTTCTCATTGGTTTGTGTGTGCTGTCTGCATTTGGCCCTTGGCTTTTGTCGTTGCTTTCTAGAAAACGTATGGCTAAAACCCAAGTTGATGGCGCCAGTGCGATTAACACGAATACTATCAGTGGCATCAACAGCGACCTAGTTATGGGCGTGGTGTGCCTGATAGTTGCTGCCATAGTGCTGTATTCCACCGGTGGTTTGAGTCAGTACGGTGGTGTGTTCATCCGCTTCTCTACCGGGCTTTTAGTGCTGTTTGGCATAGCATCCTTAGTAAGAGGGATCAGGCAGCCCGATAAAGTACAGTTTTTTGAAACCACCGCAGAACGAGCGCGCATAACAACTGGGGTCGTTATGCTTGCTTGTTATCTGGTACTCATACCTGTTATTGGTTTCGTGTTTGCCAGCTTGCTTTTCTATTTAATCATGTCGCTAACGCTGAAAGATTCGCCGATAACATTCAAAAGCTTTATATTCAGTTTGCTTCAAGCGCTTTTTGTGGTAGCACTACTGTATTCATTGTTTCATTTTTTACTGCAAGTGCCATTACCCACGAGCATGTGGTTGGATTAGTTTAACTGCAACAATCATTTCTAATGACTGAACCAGCCTTGTTCTTGATTGCGGTTGCTGCGCTCACTAAACGGGAACGCTGGAACGGCTTACAGACGGCTTTTTCATTGCCCAGGTAAATGGAATGCTCAGTGGCTGAGCTATCCATTGCCGCAACATTAAGTTTGCGTATTGGTCCGTTACCGGGTGCAAATTCGAAAAACAGTAAGTGTGCATCTTCCGCCGACAACGTCTCTAACGCTTTTGCTGCAATGCCTTGGAACTTCTTTGCAGGCATGTAGTTTTGCGAAGGCAAGTTCGACCCATCAAGCAGTTGGATAATGAGCTCGTTCCACTGTTCAACGCTTGAGTTCTGGCCGCAATCAATCGATGTAACCGCCGCGTTTTTAACCTCGGTTACGTGATACCCCCGTTTAATAGCAGCGCCATCCACGTAGAATTTGACCGGTAACTCCGGGTTATCGCTCAACTGTTGGGCTATGTCTTGTATATTCATGGATTCGGTGTTCATCGCTGTGTTATCCTTGTTATTATGATATTACAAGTATTGTTGAAATATGAATGAGAGTCAAGCCATAGAAGCACTCGCCGCGTTATCCCATGAAACGCGTCTCAGAATTGTTCGGCATTTAGTAACGCGGGCCGAGGCAGGTGATTCAGCTGGCGCTATTGGTGAAGTAGTGGATGCCGCACCGTCGAAAATTACGTTTCATGTATCGGCACTTGAAAGAGCAGGGCTTGTGAGTTCTGAACGAGTGTCCAGACAAATTGTGTATCGCATTAATTTCGAACAAATGGGCCGCGTGCTGAATTATGTGTTGACGGATTGTTGTGCGAACAATGCTACGGTGATGACTTGTTGTGGTATTAAATCATAAAGTCTGTTTTTAACCGCGCTTAGACGGTCAAATTTCGCCCGTGCATCATTGTGCCTGCTTGTGTAGTATCCCTAATGCCGTGCTTTTATGAGGTGCTTTACTGCAAGTCTCTTTACTCGCACTCTATAAAGCAGTAATAGCGGCAGTATATTCGGATTACAGCAACTGGGTTGGCTTATGAAATCAAGCTCAATATTAATGGTCTTTATACTTGGGCTTGTGCTTGGCATGGTTGTAGGTGTGCCGTTAAGTCTCTTCGGTGTTAGCAATGCTGTTAACAATCTGGTTGCTTCGGCGAGTGCAGTGGTTGTATTGGTACTGCTTATCGCAACGCTTGTGCTTATAGCGTTTTTGTTCAGAAATAAAATCAATAAAGTGTTATTTGGCGGTGCATCAGCCAGATTAGAAAACTCAGTAGAGGCGGTATACAAGACGGCTAAAGCGTCTATCAAAGGTGACGAACAACAAGCAGCTGAACAGCTGAAAACGGTATCAGACGAATTAATAGCGTGGTATGCGTGGTCGCGGTTTTATCGTTGGAGTACAACAACGGCTATTGGTCTTTTGGTAGCCTTTGGTGGGTTTGCGGGAACGATATTACTGGTAAAGCAAAACGAAATTCTTGGGGAGCAACTCACTAAAATAAGCGATCAAACGGCTCTTTTTGAAAAACAAACCAATTCCATTAACGAACAAACGTCTAACCTTGCAAGGCAAAATGAATTACTTGATATTCAAAACCAGCTTTTTAGATCACAACTTCAAGACACGCGAAAAAGTAATAATAATCAATTACTGGCGGGTCGGATAACAGAATTACTCACCGAAGTTAATCGTTTGGAAGGCGAACCCAGCTTATCATTGCTTGCGAATGTGCAATCTCTTGCAACTTCATTAGAACCTACAGACTCTATGGATTATGCAGGAGAGGCTATTGATGTTTCGCGTGAAAGGGGCGTTTTACTGTCTACCTTGTTGTTTGCGGGGTTCCAATTTCAACTGACGGGGGAAAACCAGCTAAATTTCTCGTATTCTAAATTTGATAATACGAGTTTCAATGAAGCTCGGCTGGGCAATATCATTTTAAGCCATTCAGACTTACGTCGTGTCGACTTTAAAAACAGTGATGTTTCTGAGGCTAACTTAGCAGGATCATTGCTACCAACAGCAGATAAATTTGCCAACGCAAATATGTGGCGTACTAATTTCGAAGGTGCCATAGTGCCTAACCAAGAGTGGTTAAGTGATCTGGCAAGACTCTCAACCGATTCGATACGAGGCATAAAATCCAAACTAGAATTTAATTTTGAAAATTGGAGTATTAAACCTGATAACCAAAGCCAAGGTTTTAAACTTGAGAGCACGGGTAAAGCCATTGCGTTAGATCCGGAGTCT
>CALDTX010000174.1 GCA_937923565.1 uncultured Granulosicoccaceae bacterium
AACAGCCAACGTAAAACCCTTGCCCATAGCCAATGGTGTCATCTTACGATCACCAATATTCGGTGCAGCAACATAATCGTGATTAACATCAACAGCTATTAATGCATCGGGCTTGTGAACACCGGCTAACACCCGGCTACCGAAACGTCCAATTTCTTCATGTGATGCAATGGCGAACAAGCAACGCACTTTTTTAAGCGCCGGGCTCTTAGCAATGAGTTTTGCCACTTCAGCCGTAACAAAGCAGCCCAAACCGTTATCAAGATAAGCCCCATAGAAAGTATCTGGGCTGAAGCCACGCTTGATTGGACGTTTTAGCAATAGGGAGTCACCCGGTTTAACGCCGAGCCGTTTGATTTGATCAGCTTTGTTATCACCGTGAATTTGTAAATCAAGATACAGCTGTGTTGGTCGAATGCCCTTGTCGCCAGTGCGATGACCCATTTCCGAGAAATGGATAGCACCTAAAGCTTCGATGGTACCGCCGTTAAGCGAACGATAAGAACCCGGCTTTTCTGGGTCTTCGCTGAAAAGCGTAACCTCGTGACCCAGCATCGTACACGGCAAGAATGAATCGCTGTTTATCCAGATTTTTCCGTCGCTACCGATGTTACGCACCTGCATACGAATTTTATCGGCATGACCAACAATCATGACGGTAAAACGATCTTCTTCACCGGGATGTGAATCCCAAACCACGCCAGCGTTACCAGCATACTGGTGCATGGTCCAACTCTTTGGCATAAAAGACTCAAAATAAGGCTGTAACACACCCAGTGTCATTGCCGATTCCAAGCCCACAGGGCTAGGTGCTGCAATGATATCCCGCATGGTGTCAAACTGAGCGTCTGGCATTGGATCAAGCCAAGGTGCTTTTTTACTCATAATTTTCCTGCAATGTCTGGTTGGATGTTAAGCGAATCGTCGAAAGCGAACCAAGCAAGCCAGGATCGCCGTTCCAATTTACGCAGTTTGAGTATAGCCCGCAACAGCCATGCCGAGAATCCATTATTTTGGCGCTCGGTACCGGATCTTACTTAGCCACCGCTTTGCGTTGCCCCAAGCCAATGCCACTGAACACAAACCCCATGGCTATCCACATCGTTAAAGACGGGGTATGCGAAAAAAATACCCATGCCCAAATCACCGCGAAAAGCGGTATGAGATAACCGGCATTGGACATAAATACTGCCCCATTAATTTGTACGATCTGCGTTCTTACTACGTAGGCTAATGCAGTTGAGATCAGAGCCAAAAATACCATTGCAGAGGCCGATCGCGGTGTCCAAGCTTGCTCCCAAGGTGGCGAGAACCAAAACAATGCTGGCATTAAAATCAGCGCTCCAAAATACAGACTCCCGGCCACAACAAGTAAGCTGTGCATTTTGCCAAGCTTTCTAATGAGCACGCCTGCCATGGCATAGCATGCGGCAGCGCAAACAACAGCAAACATGCCCAACAGGCTATTGCCACCGAGCACCAACTCACCGGCAAATAGCACAACAATACCCAAGAACCCAACCGCCAAACCCAGCATTCTGTTCCAACTAAAGCGATCGTCTTTACTCAGAAAATGACTCAGCAACAACGTAAAAAAAGGGGACGCAGCGATTAACAAAGCGGTAGTTGCACTATCCACTGTTTGTTGTCCCCAACTAATCAACGTGAAAGGTGCCGCACTATTGAGTATCCCAATAACAAAAAACAACGGAATACTGTGTCGATCTAACGGTAAAGAAAGTCCGCGCCACCGACAAATACAGAATACGACCAAGCTGGCCATCAGCACCCGCCAAGCAGCCATCGCTGGCGGCGTAAAGCTCTCCAACGCTATTTCATTACAAATAAACGATGCGCCCCATATAGCACTGACAAATATCAGGCGAGCAAAATCAACCCATTGGGGTGAGCGAATGGCATTCATGAGTGTTGGACAAAAGGCCTGAATTGAGCTTGAACGAGCATGATGAGGGTCGCAGAAGAACAGGTCAACTGGTGACGTTTGTGAAAGTTACGATTAGAGACTCGATAATTCACCTCAAGCGGAGGCATAATAAGCACTAATTAAAAATAAGAGCATTCATCCATGCGCATTACTACGTTGGTCGCACTTTTGTCGCTTCTCACCGTACTGCAAGCTTGTAGCAGTTCATCGGAGAGCACATCATCAACTGCAGGCGGCACGGCTGGTGGAGAGTCCAGCGCTGGATCCACAAGCAACGGCACGACCAGCAATGGCACAACCAGTGATGGCGCCACAACTGGCGATACTGCTGGAAACACAGCTGGCAGTAATACCGCCGGTAACTCAAACATCAGTTTGCTTGATGCCGGTTTGAGCCATGCGGGTACGCCCACGCCACAAGCTGCGGCAGTCGCTAATGACCCCAACCTATCCAGCGCAGGTAGCAATCGAGTTGCCCAAATAGCCGACAACCTAGCAGTTATTTTTGAGGTGGTTAACAATCAAGGCACATCAACCGGTCTGAATTGCAGCGCTTTGGGCGCGCAATACAATTCGTGCAGTATCGTGAACTTGCATGTTAAAGATGCCGCTGGCGCACTCAACGATACCGACTGGAAACTATTCTTCCATAGCACTCGACGAATCCTGCAGGTGCAAAACGATGAGTTCGACATTACTCACGTAAACGGAGATCTACATTTCATTTCTCCGAAGAGCGGGTTTAGCGGCTTTGCAGGCGATACCAAATCCATAAAAATGATCACCGAATATAACCATTTGGTAGAAACCGATTTCCAACCCCGCTACTGGATAGCACGCGGCGCCAGCACACAACTCATTGCCAATACCGATGAAGAAACCGATGAAAGCCGATACGCAATGCCCATCGAAGGTAACAACCGTTTTGAGTTTGTCGGTGAAACCAATCAGATAAGCACACCAACACTTCGCTACACCAATAACATCGACGTTAACAACCAGGCATCGCAATTATCGGCAAGCGCCATTCAGGCACGCATTATTCCAAGACCAAGCTCAGTTACTGTAGGAACAGGTTCTTTAGACGTGAGTGGCGGTTTTTCATTCTCGGGTTTACCACTACCTGCGGCAACTATTAGCGCGTTGCAAAGCAGGCAAAACCAATTTATGAGCACAGCCGCTAGCACATCTGTGCAAGCACTCATCGATCAAAACTTACCCAGCAACAGCTATTCATTAACGGTTGCCGCGAACGGCATTAACCTATCAGGCAGCAACGAAACCATGCTGTTCTATGCAGCACAGTCCTTATTGGGTCTTGTGCAACCTGGTGTAGGTACCATTCCGCTAGTCACTGTTACCGACAGCCCTCGCTTTGACTATCGCGGCATTCATATCGATGTTGCGCGTAACTTTCATTCGGTCAGCAGTATTAAGAAACTGCTGGATCAGATGGCGGCGTACAAACTGAATAAATTGCATATGCATTTATCGGATGATGAAGGCTGGCGCTTGGCAATACCCACCCTGCCTGAACTCACAACGGTCGGTGCAAAACGTGAATTTAATGTAGATGCTGATGGCAACGTGTCTGAATTAAACGCACTGATGCCTGCTATGGGTTCCGGACCCAACAGCAACAATCAAGGTTCAGGCTTTTACAGCCAAGCTGAATTTATCGATCTACTCGCCTATGCCAAGGCACGTTATATCGATGTGGTGCCCGAAATTGATATGCCCGCACACGCAAGAGCTGCGGTGGTCTCCATGCGTGCTCGTGCACACAACCTAGGTGATGCCAGCGACATCAATATTCGTCTCGACGATCCCAACGATACCTCTCGTTACCTGACCGTACAGAACTACTACGACAGTTTTATTAATCCCTGTGTGCCCGGAACTTATACCTTCTTACGAACGGTCATCAGCGCTGTTGCTGATATGTATACAGCGGCTGGCGTACCGCTCGCCGTATGGCACATGGGCGGAGACGAAGCGGTCAACATTTTTAAAGGTTTTGGTTTCAATGGCCAGGATACCAGTGCATATGATGAGCCTTGGGCAAAGTCTCCTGTGTGCACAGATTTTATCGCCAACACAGCCGGTGTAAATTCAGTAGCCGACCTTACGCCCTACTTTATAAAAGAAGTGGCGCAAATTGTTGCAGATGCAGGCATTCCTGCTCTTTTTGCTTATCAAGATATTTATCGGGATCAACTCACTGCAGACTCATTGGCGACTGCAAAAGCAGGCGTTGGATTCTGGGCCCCAATATCCTCTGGCAGTGGCATTAACGATGCAAATTCTTTGTCTAACCGAGGCTTCGACACCATTATTTCGTCTCCCGATTACCTCTATCTTGACTTTCCTTACGAAGTACACCCAGAGGAGCGCGGTTACTACTGGGCAACCCGCCAAACCGATACTAAAAAGATCTTCAGCTTTGCACCGGAAAACCTACCGCAAAATGCAGAGACTTCTGTAAACCGCTATGGCGACGGTTGGACTGGTCAGGGCAATGGCTCCAACGCTGGTTTTACCGGTATGCAAGCCTCACTGTGGGGTGAAACGGTACGTACACCCGAACATTTCGATTACATGCTTTTCCCTCGCGTACTGGCTGTTGCTGAACGCGCGTGGCATAACGCAGCATGGGAGCTTCCTTATGTCGCTGGTCGTTCTTTTTCAAATAGCTCAGCTAACGTTGACAAAACCGCGCTGAATGCTGACTACGCTGAATTCGCTGCCGCCATTGGCCTTAAAGAATTACCGAAGCTTGATGCCGCCAGTGTCAGTTATCGGGTGCCATTAGCCGGTGCGAGTAACAGTTCGGGAAGCTTGCAAATGAACACGGCTTTTCCCGGCTTAGCGCTTGAGTACAGTCAGAATGGCAGTAACTGGCAAACGTGGGATGCCAGCTCAGCCCCCAGTACCGCACTCTTTGTGCGTACTCGCTCAGCAAACAATGCGCGCACTAGCCGCATTGACACTCTGCAGTAAATTCAAACAGCAGAGTAGCCTACAAGCAAAGTAAAGCGAGTTGCATTGTTAAGTCATGTAACTCGCACTCACTTCACAAGACAACCCTGCCAGACACCACGCAGGCTAACACAACCCTGCCCAGCACAACCTCGCCCAGCAAGACCTTCCCAGGCACGATCCTTAAAAGCTAGGCCATCCCAAGCAGCGCTTTTCTCTGTACCTCAATGTGCTGTAACGCCAGTTTTGTGTGGCCTTTCACAAAGCGATAGTGCAAAAGCCGCAGTCTGAACAAGCACAGTTTTACCCTGCTATAAAGCGACCGATACCTGTCTATGCGCCCTGCACTTCTAAGCTCAGACAACCATTGGCAGCGAATGATGACCGATACGGATAGTGAACTCTCCCTTCTAACTCCATTGCTACGCAGTAAAAAGTCCAGTATCAGAGGCTTCAAGGGCACTGCCACCGCTATACTGACGGTTGCTTTCTTAAGCACTGGCACCTCTGCTCTGGCCAATGAGCAGTTTTCGTTGAGCACCACTCCCGACATTTTGTTCGACGATTCAAATTCCGAAAGCGGACCTATTAAGGGCGTACACAATGGCATTCCGTACGAAATTATTCAAGGCTATGCCATCGCTCAGGGCGACATGGTGCTTGGTCGGCTCTTTGCCAACGGCAAGCTGGAAATCCCCACAGCGACTCGAGCGCTAGCCGCAGGCTCTCTTTTAGATCGTTGGCCAGATGGCATCGTGCCCTATCAATTTGCTGTAAACGCCAGCGACACCATGCGCAACAACGTGATGCAAGCGGTGGAGCATTGGAACAGCAAAACACGCTTGCTCCTCGTGGAACGAACAGCAGACAACGCTGAGCTCTACCCGAACTATGTTAACTTCGAACCCAGTAACGGTTGTGCATCGTGGGTAGGCCGAATTGGTGGAGAGCAAGCAGTATGGCTAGCCGATGACTGCTCCGTTGGCAGCGTTGTCCATGAAATTGGCCATGCAATTGGCATCTTTCACGAGCACACACGACCAGACAGAGACAACTTCATTACCGTTAACTGGAATAATATCTATTCCAATAAAACTGAAAACTTTGATATTTTGATTGATGCAGAGGCTATTGGAAGCTACGACTACGGCTCGATCATGCACTACGGCGAACGGTTCTTTAGCAACAATGGCCAGAGCACAATCAGCGTGCCCGACAACGTGTCCATTGGACAACGCATCGCTTTAAGCGCATCGGACATCGCAGCCGCTAACCAAATGTACGCAACCGACCTCCAACTTAACGTCAGCACAAGAGAAGAAGACGCCGATACAAACACCCCAATTGATATCAACGTCAGCAATCGCGGAGCCTTAGGTGCGAACCAACTAACGCTGACTGCGCGAATCGGCGACGACTCTGACTGGGTATCAGTGAGCTCCAATAGCGGTTGGTTATGCCAAAAGTTCGGAGCAGAGCTGCGCTGTACCCGGGACCAACTAATCGAGAACACGACTTCCGTGTTCACTGTCATTGCTGACCCTAAATCCAGTTCAATCGATGACCTGAGCATTCGAGTTGAATCCAGAACGCTGGACACAGATCTTTCTAATAACGTGTTCAACGACGAGATTGTTGCAGAGCAGCAAGCGCAAGATTCTAATACGGGAGAATCCACACCTATTGAGAATAATTCGCAAAACAGCAACGAAAATCAGAATAATACGGATTCAACCGAGCCTGCTGTGCAAGCAGCTAACCCAGAGCCTGATAATACGTCGAACAGCCAATCTAGTACTGACAGTGGTGGTGGTTCATTAAATCGGTATTTTCTGTTGCTTCTGATTGTAGGACTTTTTCGAAAGAACCTGCGCCGACGATAGACACGATCTTTTTGCCGACAATAGACGTCGGCAATTGAGTTTGGTTTAGAATAGTGGCTTATTCTTTACAGCCGCGACGCCCGTGTCTTTATCAAACAACAAAAACTCCACGCCCAAGCCAATACCCATGGTTGACCTTCAGCAGCAATATTTATCGCTGAAGACTGAAATCGATGCAACGGTTACTGATGTACTCCATGCCACCAAATTCATCATGGGGCCGAACGTACAAGCGTTTGAAGTGGAAGCGGCAAAACACTTGGGTGTTAAACATGCCGTGAGTTGTGGCAACGGCACAGACGCACTGCACTTGGCCATGCTCGCAGCAGGCATTGGCCCTGGCGACGAAGTCATCACCACACCGTTTACCTTTATAGCCACAGCCGAAGCTATTGCCTACGTTGGCGCCACGCCTGTTTTTGTCGACATAGAAGCAGACTCCTTCAACCTAAACCCCGATCTTTTAGAAGCAGCGATAACGCCAAAAACAAAAGCCATTGTGCCCGTGCATTTATTTGGTCTCGCTTGCAACATGACGCCAATTGAACAAATTGCCAAGCAACATAAACTAACAATCATCGAAGATTGCGCACAAAGCTTTGGAGCGTTAACCGAAGGTAGGCAAACCGGCTCTATCGGCAGCATAGGTTGTTTCAGCTTTTTTCCCAGCAAAAACCTAGGCTGTTTCGGCGACGGTGGCATGCTCAGTACCAATGATGAGCAAATTGCACAATCGTTAGGCATACTGCGCAATCATGGCAGCGCGGTGCGTTACCATCATTCAGTCATTGGATACAACAGTCGTCTGGATGAACTTCAAGCAGCGATTCTACGCGTGAAGCTTAAGCATATTGCCGGCTATAACACCGAACGACTACGCGTAGCCAGTTTGTACAATAACTTACTCAGCGATCTTCCCATTCAGCTACCGCTATTACACAGTAGCGTTAATGCAGCTGATGCATCCGTTTTCCACCAATACACTTTTTTAACCGAAAGAAGAGAAGACATCAGCAAAGCACTCACTGAAAACAGCATTGCTTCAGCAATCTACTACCCAATACCATTGCACCAACAAGAAGCCATTAAAGCGCAAATGACGTCAACGCCACACTGCCCAGTGGCTGAAAAAATCAGCGCAAACTGCTTGTCGTTACCCATTTACCCAGAGCTGGAGAACGAAAAAATAGAGCGCATCTGCGGCATTGTTAAAGGTGTGCTGCTTGGCTAATCACTTACCAACAAAAACTGTGAACATCATGTTCAGCGCTGGAGAGGCTTCTGGCGATATGCATGCTGCTCACGCTCTTAGTGCTTTACGTGAGCAAGGCGTCAACGTTAACAGCTTTGGCATGGGCGCTAATAAACTGTCTGAGCAAGGTATGGAATTGCTGCTGGATTGCAGAGAATTAGCAGTCATTGGCATCGTGGATGTACTCATCAACTACCCAAAATTCTTAAAACGATTAAAACTGTTACGCGAAGCGCTAGAGGCGCGCAAACCTGATTTACTGGTAATCGTAGATTATCCGGACTTCAACCTTAAACTGGCCGCCACAGCTAAAACGTTAAATATTCCGGTTTTATTTTATATAAGCCCACAGGTTTGGGCGTGGCGGAAAAAGCGCGTCACAATGATTGGCCAGCGAATTTCTCACATGGCAGTTTTATTTCCTTTCGAAGTCGAGGTTTATCAAAAAGCGAATATTCCCGTTAGCTACGTTGGCCATCCTTTAGTCGACGACGCAAAATCAAGTTTTACCCAAACCGAAGCGCAACTACATTTTAATTTAGACGTTGATAAGCCCACTGTAGCGCTGTTGCCGGGTAGCCGCATAGGTGAGCTTAAGCGCAACCTACCCGTCATGCTAGAAGCTGCAAATGTGGTCGCAAGCAGCGTATTAAATTGTCAGTTCCTTATACCGATTGCGCCAACCTTAACGCGTGCTGAAGTTGAATCTATTTGTGAACCGTTTAAACAACTCGAAACAGCAACACCTATTCAACTTGTCGAGAGCTCTGCTTACGATGTTATGCGCGCCGCAGACTGCGCGCTTTGTGCATCAGGTACTGCAACCTTGGAAACAGCAATGTTAGGTACTCCGATGGCTATTATGTATAGAATTAACAAACTCAACTACTTCATCATGAAACGGCTCATTCAAATCGATAACATCGGTTTGGTGAATATCGTTGCCGGCAAGCGTATTGTGCAAGAATTTATTCAAGACGCCGCAGAGCCTCAGGCAATGGCAGTAGAGCTAATGCGATTACTCCAAGATGCAAGCTATACGGCCACTATGTGCAAGGAACTGGAAGAAGTGCAACGAAAGATGGGCAGTGGAGGCGCATCGAAAAATGTGGCTACACTGATTGCACAGCTAGTTAAGTAATTTTTTGCAGCCCATAGAGGCAACCACTGCTTTAGCGAACAATACCACGCTCGCTGCTTTCAATAAAACTAACAAACCGCTGTACTTCTTCATGTTCTGCAGCCAACGCTGCCAAACTCTCAACAGCTTTAGTGCGATCGCCACGTTGTCTTACCAATGCGATATAAGCCTTATGCAAGGCACCAATAGTCGTTTCAGTGAAGCCACGCCGACGCAAGCCATTTTTATTAATACCTCGCGCTTCTGCATAGTTACCAACTGCCATCATAAAAGGCGGAACGTCCCTATTGGCAACCGAGTTCAACCCGATAAACGCATGTTCACCAACCGTACAGAACTGATGTACACACGCGAACCCTGCCAGAATTGCGTGATCCTTCACGTTCACATGACCCGCTAAAGAGGCACCATTGGCAAACACCGTGTTATCTCCAATCATGCAATCGTGCGCTACGTGAATATAAGCCATAAACAAATTATGACTACCTATACTGGTTAACGCGCCACCACCAGCAGTTCCCCGATTTATAGTGGCATACTCGCGCACAACGTTATCGTCCCCCATATGCAGTTCGGTTTTTTCACCAGCGTATTTGAGGTCTTGAGGATCTTCGCCTACTGACGAGAATTGAAAAATACGATTGCGTTTACCTATTTTACTCGGCCCTTTAATAACGACATGAGGCCCAATTATGCAATCTTCACCCAGTTCAACATCGGCACCAACAATGGTGTACGCACCGATTTCACAACCTTGCGCGATTTTGGCAGAAGGGTCGATAATGGCAGTTGAATGTATCAATCGTCTAACTCATTTTTTGCAATAACAACTTCACTGGTACAAACGGTTTTACCGTCTACGCTGCCAACACATTCGAACGTAGAAAAGCCGCGTCGAAACCGGGTCAGCTTTACGTCTAAGTGTAGTTGATCACCCGGCACTACTTGCCGTTTAAATCGCGCCTTATCGATACCAACGAGCAAATAAAGCGTTTTTTCACTGGGGTACCCGCCCAAGGTTTTAAATGCATGTAAAGCACACGCTTGCGCCATGGCTTCAAGAATAAGCACGCCGGGAAAAATGGGTGCTTGCGGAAAATGACCGGTAAAAATCGGCTCATTATACGTAACGTTTTTTATGGCGGTTAGTGAGCCTTCCGGATCGTAGTTCAGCACCCTGTCTATCAGTAAAAACGGATAGCGATGCGGCAAGTACTTTAAAATTTCACGAATATCGTCTGGTGCTTCCATTGTCGTACCACCTTGCTGTTTAGCGTTTTGCCGTTACACATTTTACTGTGAGTAACCACATTATTTACCGCTCAAGTTTACGCAAATTATTGCTCAAGTTTACGCACTCTTTTGAGCAACTTTTCTAACTGCCCTAGCACAACAAACGAGCGTCGCCATTGCCCGATACTTTGCAACGGCATGCCTGAACTATAACGACCTGCCTGTGTGATGGATTGCGACACAAACGATGTAGCGTTAAGCACCACACCATCGCAAATGCTTATGTGACCTACTATATTGCAAGCGCCCCCTATCTGGCAATGAGCGCCGATTTGTGTGCTACCCGCTATGCCAACACAGCCCGCTATCGCTGTGTTTTTACCAATGCGCACATTGTGAGCAATTTGAATTTGATTGTCTAAAATAACGCCATCGCTGATCACGGTATCGTCGATAGCCCCGCGATCAATCGTTGTATTAGCCCCTATGTGTACACTATTTCCAATTGTAACGCGTCCGGTTTGATGGATGGCATGCCAGCCATTATCGAAGGCATACCCAAAACCTTCGGACCCAATAACGGCACCACTTTGCACGCGGCACGAATGGCCCAAAATACAATTAGCGCCAATACTTACGCGTGCAAACAAACGGGTATCAGCCCCGATGTAAGCGCCGTCACTCACGATGCAGTGCTCACCGATGCAAGCACCTTTTTTAATTGTAGCTCCGGCGCCAATACTGGAAAACGCGCCAATAGACACACCCTCTTCCAACTGAGCCTGAGCGCTGACTGAAGCAGTTTCGTGTACGCCGACAGCAGGTTTTGTATCAGGTTTTAGAATCCACGAGGCCTTTGCATAGCTGACGTAAGGGTTTGGAGAAATGAATACGTTGCCAGAGGCATACTGCCGCAGGCTTTCCGGAACAATGACAGCACCTGCTCGAGAGTTTTCCAGCGCGGTACGGTAGGACGCATTAACGACAAAAGCTAAGTCGGTTGCGCTGGCAGACTCAATCGGCGCTAGTTGGTTTACTTGAAAGTCGGCATCGCCACTGAAGGGCAAGTCTAATTGCGCCGCGAGCTCACCGAGTTTCATGAATTTAGTAGGAATTAATTGGATGAATGAAGCCGAGCGTTTTCCTTAACCAGACTTTCAAGAATGCGCTCGGTTACATCGATGCGTTTGTTGGCAAACAACACACCGTCGCTGACTATGAGATCGTACTGGTTCTTTTTACCAAAATCAGCAATGGCCTCCAGAACCAAAACCCTTACCTTTTTAAATTCGTTGTTTTTTTGAATATTCAACTCTTCGCGAAAATCTTGTTCGGAACGTTTAATACGCCGTTCCAAGCCGCGCGTTTCTCGGTCGAGGCGTAAACGATCGGCTTCTGGTAATTCGAGCGAACCATCCGCCAATTTTTTATTGAGTGCATCTAACTCGGTTCGCTGTGCTTCCAGCTCTGCCTGTCTGGGTGCAAATTCAGCTTCCAGTCGCTGTTCAGCTTCAAGCGCTTGAGGCGCTTGCCCGATCAGATAAGGGATGTCTACAAAGCCAATGCGCGACCCAGAGGAATCGTCGTCAGCAAGCGTTGCAGCGGTACACAGCAACATTAGAGCACCCAGTACGGTGCTAATACGAACAGAAACTCTAGCCATTACTGAGTTGGTCTTACTCGTGCTAAGGAACTGTTTTGAATTCGCGATGGATCTCACGCGCCTTCCTCTAAATGGGCTTTATTTCCCATAATTAAAAAATTGAACCAATGGTGAACTGAAAGTCTTCTTTCTTATCTTCAGTCCTATCGTTATAGGGGTATGCAAGGCTAAATGTCAATGGTCCGACGGGGGATAACCAAACAAATGCGACACCATAGGTGGCTCGAAACTCAGCTTCATCGAAGCTTTCATAATCTTTGTATACGTTGCCAAAGTCAGTAAACAGACTAAAACGCGTAGCACCTGGCTCTTCAACAAATGGCGGTGGGAAGATCACTTCAACCGTGCCCAATGTACGGAAATCACCACCTGAGGCATTTCCAACGCTGTCTTTAGGCCCTAAACTGCCCGACTTATACCCGCGCAAGGTTCTGACGCCACCCGCATAGTAGCGTTTAAAAAACGGAATACGAGTAAAGTCGCCGTAGCCATACCCGGCATCCACGCGCAAGGTCGTGGAAAAGGTGTAGCGCTTTGTCACCGGGTAAAAGTATTCGAAACGGTAGCCCGCTTTGTAATAGGTAATATCGCTGCCGGGTACACTGAAATCAAGGTTGAGTCGGTTAACCGAGCCGCTAGTGGCAAACACGGTACGGTTTCGCGTGTCGTAGGTGAACCCGAGATTAAAATTGAATAAGTCGTAGGTGTCGCCATTATCATCAACAAACTGGTTGATGTCGTCTGGGGTGTTAACCGTTGTGCCAATTTCGGTACGCTCGTAGCCAGCACCAAAACTAAAGCGCGAGAACTCACTCATCGGCACACCGAAGTTTACGCTGGCGCCTCGGGCACTGCTGAGGTAGGTCGACTGTGAACCTGTTTGTGACGTATCGGTTTCGGAAATAAACGCTCTGACGGTTCGGCTAATACCATCATCCGTAAAGTACGGGTTACGTAACGATAACGACAACTGCCGTGTAGTATCAGAGTTATCAAACGCAAATTGCATGCTCTGACCAGTACCAAATAAATTCTCTTGCGAGAAGGCAAGATTAACCGACGCGCCTTCAGTCCCGTACCCGAGCCCAGCACTAAACGAGCCTGACGGCCCTTCCTTAACGGTTATGACCAAATCAACCTGATCGTCACTGCCCGGCACTCTGGGTGTTGCAATACTCACGCTTTGCATAAACGGTAAGCGTTGCAGACGAATCCTTGAACGATTAACCAAGGCAGGTGAAAAACGGCTGCCTTCAAATTGCCGCATTTCACGGCGTAACACTTCATCACGCGTTTTATACTGACCGGTGAATTCAATACGTCGGACGTACACACGCTTGCCGGGCTGAACAACAAATTTTAATCCGACATCTTTCGATTCATCATTGATATCGGGAAGCACATCCACTTCGGCAAAAGCAAAACCATCCTGCCCCAATCGGTCGCTAATGGCGTTACTGCTTCTAACAATGTCTTTACGGGCAAACACATCGCCTTTATTAACTTCAATAAGATCAAGTAACTCCGATTCTGGTACATCCAGCTCGCCGGTTAGCGCGATGTCACGCACGGTGTAGCGATCGCCTTCGTCGATATTGATCACAATGAAAATATCGCGCTTATCGGGTGATATCGAAACCTGGGTGGATGTAACGTCGAATCGTATAAAACCACGATCCTGATAGAACGATCGCAGTGTTTCAATATCGGCTGCAAGCTTTACCTGAGAATATTCATCAGCGGTACTGAACGGATTTATGGTGTATTCGCTTGATTGCAGCAAATCCACCAGTGTATCTTCCGAGAACGAACGGTTACCAACAATGTTGATATGCTGAATTTTGGCGACCGCACCTTCAACGATGTTGATGTCCAAAGCAACGCGGTTGCGTGGCAACTGTTCAGTCACAATATCAATTTGGCTGCCATAATTGCCGGAGCTAAAATAGACGCGCCGCAACTCGCGTTCAACCGTTTCCAACAACGAACGATTGTAAACACGTCCAAGCGCGATATCGGCTTGCCTTAAGGAGGCTTCCAGTTCGTCGGTAGGAATTTTTTTGTTACCGTCTATTTTTATACTGCCGATGGCAGGACGCTCAACAACTTCAACTAACAACACGTTGGCATCGCGTCTTTTTAAAACAACATCGCTAAAAAGACCCGTATCGTAAAGCGCGCGTAAAGCCCGGGCACTATCGCTTTGGGGGTTGAATCTTTCACGCGCTCTTATGGGCAAGTACGTAAGAACAGTACCAATATCAATACGCTCATTACCTTCGATGACGATATCAGAGATAACAAACGAGTTATCTTGCTGCGCCAACGCGCTGCTAACATTAAGCGCTAACGTTGAAATCAAAATGCATAACAACCGTATGCAACGTGTCATTGGACCAACCGCCATATATCGTTGTAAAAAGCGATAAACATCAAGCACCCGAGTAACACAATACCCAGCTGCTGACCTCTAATCTGAAACTGCTCCGACGGCGGCTTACCTGTAACAGCCTCGATGGCAAAGTACATCAAATGCCCACCGTCGAGCATCGGAATTGGCAGTAAATTCAGCACAGCCAAACTAATACTGATTAACGCAATAAAGTTGATGTAGTGATCCAACCCTATCGTGGCCGACTGCCCAGCGTACTGCGCGATACTAATCGGGCCACTGATATTGTCAAGCGATGCCTGCCCGACAATCAGTTTTCCAAACATGCGTAAAACCATCAGTGACATATCCACTGTTCGCTTTATCGCCTTGGTTAACGCAGTTAGCGGCGGGTACTGCACTGTCACACGCGATTTATCGAAAAAGGCCTGCGACTGTGTTTGCGCTACTCCAATTCGACCCACTACACGGCCATTCTGATCATGTTCAGCCGGCACAACGGTAACGTTGATTTGTTCTTCGTTACGCAATAGCACCACACTCAATGCAACGCCAGCACTCGGCTGCACCAACTCAACAAAACCCGACCAATTGGATACAACTTGATCATCAATGGACAACACACGATCGCCGGCTTTAAAACCTGCTTGATCGGCCGCGCCACCCGGCACAACTTGCCCAACAACGGCTTCTATTTCCGGCCACCAAGCACTGAAGCCCAAGTTAGCTACCGGATCGCCGTCCTGCTTCAACAGGTTTTGATTGCTCAACGATAAAAACCGCGTCACTTGCTGCCCATCGACGGTTTCTACATCCAGCTTTACCGGGGTGTCGGTATCAAAACTGGCCTCCAGCAACTCCAGCCGAGCATCACTCCAGGACGGTGTGGCAACCTCATTCACCGCAAGGATTCGATCTTCAGCTTCAAAACCTGCGGCGAACGCAGGTGTGTTTTCAGCGATCTTGCCCACAATGGGAGCCACACCACTGATGCCGATCATCATCACAAACCAAAAGGCTGCAATGGCCAAAAGAAAGTTCGCCACCGGACCTGCGATAACCACAGCCGCCCTTGCCCACAGCGGTTGGCGATTAAAGGCCCTGGATTGCTCATGCGCATCCACCGGCGCTTCGCGTTCGTCTAGCATGCGCACGTAACCACCCAACGGGATAGCGGCTAACACGTATTCTGTGTTGTCCACTTTGCCGGTTTTTTTCCACAAGGCCTTGCCAAAACCTATGGAGAATGTCAGCACTTTGATACCCACACGACGAGCTACCCAAAAATGGCCGAACTCGTGAATGGATATCAGAACGCCCAACGCAACGAGAAATGCGACGGCGCTGATTGCTACATTGCTAAACATTGAGACATCGGTATTTTAGATAGTGGAGTTAACTGAGTTTGTTTCGAAACGTATCGATCTTATTCTGGGCCAGCTGTCTGGCGATAGTGTCCGCTTCAATAATAGTGGTCAAATCGCTTGCCGGGGAGATTTTTGCTTCTGTTAAAGCATATTCTACCGTTTGTGCTAGTTGTAAAAATGATACAAACCCGTTCAAAAAAGCATCAACGGCCATTTCATTAGCGGCATTTAAAACCGTTGGCGCTGTGCCACCAACAGCCTGAGCTTCAGTTGCCAAACGCAAACAAGGGAAGCGTTGCGTATCCGGTTCTTCAAAATGCAAGCCATTAAGTTGCTTGAAATCCAATGGCTCAACACCGGATGAAATACGTTCGGGCCAGGCTAAAGCATGGGCTATCGGCGTACGCATATCAGGCTGTCCCAGCTGCGCAATAACAGAACCATCGCTATACCGAACCATGGAATGTATAACACTCTCTGGGTGGATCAACACTTCAACTTTTTCGAGCGGCAAATCGAATAAAGTGCACGCCTCAATTAGCTCCAACCCCTTGTTCATGAGGGTCGCTGAATCGATCGAAATTTTCCGGCCCATCGACCAGTTCGGATGCTTTAATGCTTGTTGCGGCGTTACAACAGAAAGCTCTTCAACCGAACACTTCCGTAATGGTCCACCAGAGCCAGTTAGTACAATATTTTCGACGCCGGCAAAGCTAACACCTGAATTGGTGGCTGGTAAACTCTGAAATATAGCGTTGTGCTCGCTATCCACCGGCATAATCGTGGCGCCATATTTGGCTGCTCTTTGCATTAATAGCTGCCCGCTCATCACCAACGCTTCTTTGTTGGCCAACAAAATACGCTTTCCGGCTTCAGCCGCCGCCAACGTTGATAACAAACCGGCAGCACCAACAATTGCAGCAACAACGATATTTACAGGCTCACTGGCAGCAAGCTCAGCCAAAGCAGAAGCACCCTGCTCTACGTCAATGTTCAGGCCTTTCACGTTTAATTGCACACGTAGCTGTTCTGCAGCCTGCTCATCCTGCATAACCACTTTACTGGGATGAAATTGCACGCATTGCGCTAACATCAGCGCCACATTTTTGTTCGCGGTTAGCGCATAAACCGAATAACGATCCGTGTGCCTGGCTATAACGTCAAGTGTGTTAACCCCAATCGAGCCTGTGGAACCTAAAATGCAAACTGATTGCGGCTGTGTCACATCCAGGCCCAAAAGAAGGTAAAGACCGGGATTCCGGCAATCACGCCGTCGATACGATCAAGCACCCCGCCATGACCGGGCAGTAGCTGGCTGCTGTCTTTCATGGCAGCTGCACGTTTCAAACGGCTTTCAAATAGATCGCCAACAATAGACGCCGCCGCGCCAAACACCGTGGCCAGAAACAGAACCCAGCCAGTATTTTCTTGCCAGTCGATTAACCAAAGCGACAATAAAAACCAGACAGCCGCTGCAGCTATGCCACCGTAAACACCTTCCCATGATTTACCAGGACTGATCAGCGGCGCAAGTTTACGCTGCCCAAAACGTTTACCAGAAAAGTAAGCGCCGATGTCCATCACCCAAACAATACTCAGTGCATAAAACAATAAAACGTTACCTGCTTGAGGTGCATAGCTGCGTAAATATTGAATACAAATTACGGCGATGCAGATCATTGGGATACCCCAAAATAACCACAAACGATTAGCCGATTTTATCGGCTGTAAAACCGGAGCAATAAAAAATTGAGCAACTGCACTTAGCCAGAAAAACAAGCCCAGCAAACTAGCAAAAGCAATGTATTCATCCACTAGCGGTGAGTACAGACAACATAACGCCAGCAGACCAACCAGCATCGAGTAATACACCTGGTGCGTCTCGTTCTTAATACCGGATAGCCTGCTCCATTCCCATCCGGCCGCCGCTGCAAGAACCGACAACGCCAAAGCAAATACACTGATCGAAGAAAAAACCAGCAACACAACAAACACCAGCAACATAATTATCGCTGTAATAATTCTTTGCTTAAGCATCGGTTTTACTCACTTGATCGCCTGTTTTGCCAAAACGGCGTTGCCGTCCTGAATAAAAGGCAATGCTGTTATCGAGCTCTTGTTCGTTAAAATCCGGGTATAACACATCGGTAAAATAAAGCTCGGTATAGGCGAGGTGCCAAAGCAGGTAATTGCTTATGCGCATCTCACCGCCAGTGCGTATGAACAGATCGGGCTCACCAACGTCGTTAAGCGATACATGCTGGCTAAATAGCTCAATGTTGATATCGTCAACATCGATCTGACCTTCTTTAACCTTCTTTGCAAGCGTTTTAGCCGCACTAACAATGTCCCAACGGCCACCGTAATTAACAGCAATGGCCAACTTTAAACCGCTATTGGCTTTTGTTTTATCTTCGGCAGCCATCATTTCTTGTTGCAACTTTGATGAAAACGCACTGCGCTCGCCAATGAAGCGAATACGCACACCGTTCTCATGCAACTTACCCACTTCGCTTTTTAATCCACGCAGAAACAGATCCATCAGCAAGCCCACTTCATTTGCCGGACGCGCCCAATTTTCACTGGAGAAGGCAAATAACGTCAGCGCTTCTATACGACGTCTGGCACAGGCTTCTACGATATCTCTTGTGGTACGAAACCCTGCCTGATGGCCAGACGCACGAGGGCGCCCTTTATTACGCGCCCAGCGTCCATTGCCATCCATTATGATGGCAATGTGCTTGGGTTCTTTTTCATTAACTGAGCTGTTGTTCATGGTGTTGAGTAAAGCCGATAGGGGTTAACTAAACCTCCATCAAATCAGCTTCTTTCTTCTGCAGCACTGCGTCTATGTCAGCAATGGCCGCATCGGTGATTTTTTGCACCGACTCTTCACCTTTACGCAAGTCGTCTTTAGAAATTTCTTTCTCTTTTTCTAACTCTTTTAAGTCGCCGTTGGCGTCCCGGCGTATATTGCGCACCGCCACCCGGCCACTTTCAGCTTCACCACGCACAACCTTAACCATGTCTTTGCGACGCTGTTCCGTCATCGGAGGTACTGGCACTCGGATAACCGTTCCGGCAGTGTTTGGATTTAAACCAAGGTCTGAATTAATGATGGCTTTTTCAACAGCTGCCACCATGGGTGGCTCCCAAGGTGTAACCGTTAATGTCCGGGCATCCTCAGTGTTGATATTTGCTACCTGACTTAACGGGGTTTCAGCGCCGTAGTAGTCCACCTTAACGTGTTCTAGCAAACTGGGATGCGCCCGACCAGTCCGCATGCGCGAAAGTTCGTTTTCTAACGCATCGACACTCTTTTTCATGCGAAGTTTTGCGTCTTTCAAAATGTCGTCAATCATTGCTCGTAATCTCAGGTTACAGTTGTGCCAATATTCTCGCCCATGACCAGCTTCATTAAATCGCCGTCTTGATTCATATTAAAAACCTTCACGGGTAGGTTGTTATCTCTGCAAAGCACTAGCGCCGTGGTGTCCATCACCGCAAGCTTCTTCTGAATGGCTTCGTCAAAACTGACATTATCGTACTTAACCGCATCGCTGTGCTTCATTGGGTCTTTGTCGAATATGCCGTCAACTTTAGTGCCTTTAATCATGACATCTGCAGCGACCTCTACAGCCCTTAAGCTGGCGGCAGAATCGGTTGTAAAAAACGGGTTGCCAGTGCCTGCGGCAAACAACACGATACGGCCTTTCTCCAAATGTCGCACAGCACGTCGACGGATGTAATCTTCACACACGTTATTAATGGGTAATGCTGACATGACGCGGCAATAAGCACCTGCATTTTCAATGGCATCTTGCATCGACAGGCAGTTAATGACAGTTGCCAACATACCCATGTGATCGCCGGTAACTCGGTCCATACCGGCTTCCGCCAATCCTGCGCCACGAAAGATGTTACCGCCACCGATAACCATCGCTACCTCAACACCGATATCGCTTACTGCCTTAACATCTGCAGCCATGCGTCGTATGTAGCTTGGATCGATGCCGTAGTCCATATCGCCCATTAGCGCTTCGCCGCTCAGTTTCAACAAAATTCTTTTATAAGCCGGGCTAACCGTTTGCACCATAATTATTTACTCTTTCCCATTTAGAACTGGCAACGCACTCGGATTGCCATCGTTATTTTTTCATCCAAAAAAAAGCCGGACATTGCCCGGCTTTTTCTCATTTTGACACAACACATCGGCCGTGAGCAAAGCTTGTAATTATACAAGCCATTTTACTCACCGCGAACTTGTGCCATCACCTCTTCAGCAAAGTTTTCTTCTTTCTTTTCTATGCCTTCGCCTACTTCCAATCTATAAAACGCCTTAACCGTTGCGTTGCTAGCTTTTAACAATTTTTCAACGGTTTGCTCTGAATCTTTAACAAAATCCTGACCCAGCAGCGTAATTTCAGCAAGGTATTTGCGAATTCTGCCTTGCACCATTTTTTCAACGATTTCGGCTGGCTTACCACTTTCGCTGGCCTCAGCAATCAAAATTGCTTTCTCTTTTTCCAATAGCTCTGCGGGTACACCAGTTTCATCCACACAAACCGGACGACTAGCTGCAACATGCATGGCGATATCTTTTGCCAGTGCATCATCACCGCCTTCCAGCTCCACAACCACGCCAATACGACCAGAGTGCGAATACTGAGAAAACTTGCCACCTGCACTCACACCAGACTCGAAACGGCGCACTTGGATGTTCTCACCAATTTTGGCAACCAAGGTTTTACGCGCTTCTTCTACTGCAACACCGTTGATTTTGATGTCGTCTACGCTTGCAGGCTGATCATCAAGCACTGCTTGGGTTACGGCGTCTACAAAGCCGATAAAGTCTTCTGATTTTGCTGCAAAATCAGTTTGGCTGTTAATTTCAACCATTGCGAATCGTTGTGCATCGTCAGATAACTGAATTTTAACCACGCCTTCTGCCGCAGTATTACCCGACTTTTTGTCAGCTTTTGCCAGGCCCGAAATTCGCATCTGCTCAATTGCTGCTTCCATATCACCACCAGCTTCTGTGAGTGCTTTTTTACACTCCATCATGCCGGCGCCTGTACGCTCGCGCAGCTCCTTCACCATTGCCGCGGAAATTGCCATGTTTATGTCTCCGAAATTTGTATTAACTTATGCTGGTTATGAGTAATCAGGCTGAATCGCCAGACGTCTCATCAACCGCAGGAGTTTCAGCCGCCGATGCTTCGGCTGCCGCAACTTCTGGCGCGCTCTCGGCTACGGCAGCTGCAGCGGCTTCAACCTCGGCTTCGGCACTTGCAGCAGCTTCTGCTTCAGCAGCTGGCGTTGCAACGGCTTCCATTTGCTCTTCGTCCATTTTACCGGAAGCGCGCTTACCATCATTGACCGCAGCAGCAATAGCACCTGCATATAATTGGATTGCTCGGATAGCGTCATCGTTGCCCGGAACAACGTAGTCGACGCCATCAGGCGAATTATTACTATCGACGATCGCTACAACCGGGATGCCCAGCTTATTCGCTTCGGCTACAGCAATACGCTCATGACCTACGTCAACAATGAAAAGAGCATCAGGGAGGCGTTCCATGTGTTTGATACCGCCCATGCCACGTTCCAACTTCTCCATTTCCCGCTGTAAGCCCAGGGCTTCTTTTTTACTCAAACGATCCATGCTGCCGTCTTCTTTCATGGATTCAAGTTCTAGCAAACGCTTAACTGAAACCTTAACGGTTTTGAAGTTCGTCATCATGCCACCCGACCAACGTCGGTTAACGTAAGGCATATTGCAGCTTTGAGCGAAATCTTTGATTGGGTCGCGAGCAGCGCGCTTGGTGCCAACGAATAACACCCGGCCGTTTTTGCTGGCGATTTTGCCTAGAAAGTTAGCCGCATCGTTAAGAGCGGGCAAACTGCTCTCCAGATTGAAGATGTGTATGTTATTTCTTTCTCCGTAGATATACGGAGCCATTTTTGGCGACCAATAACGAGTTTGGTGTCCGAAATGCACGCCAGCCTCTAGCATTTGGCGCATGGTGACATCAGCCATTTTGTATATTCCTGTGTTTGGGTTTGGCCTCCACGAATTGACTAAAGCTGACCCAGTGGGCACCCAACCTAGCCTGTATAATTCGTGTGTGAATTTACGCAGCTCAATAGAGCTCCGTTCAGCCAACCTTTATAACACAAATGGGGCCAGCGCGGTAAACTACCCCCATTCACCCAAAAATTTAAGAGTTAGCTGAGCCAATGGCCATCCAATTAAAATCACCCGAACAAATTGAAAAAATGCGGATCGCAGGACGCATGGCTAGCGAAGTGCTCGATCTGATCACAGAATATGTGGTGCCAGGGGTAACCACAGACGAACTGAACACCATTTGTCATCAGCAC
>CALDTX010000175.1 GCA_937923565.1 uncultured Granulosicoccaceae bacterium
ATGCTGAACCAGTGCTTACAAGGTATTCGTAACCTCAGCGATCTCAGCGCAGATATCAGTAAATTCAGCATAACCACGTCGTGCATCCGGATGCGAGACCCTGTGTTCATAGAAACGTTGCATGTGCAAACCCAGCAAAAAGGTTTACACCCGGATCAGGTGAGTTTAGAAATCATTGAAAACGGTGATATGTCTATCGATGGGCAAAAGCTAGCAGGCTTGCTAAAACAGCTACGCGATATGGGCTATGGCATTTGTTTAAGTAATTTTGGCGGCACACAAAGCTGCCTGAAAAATCTACTGGCGATAGAACCACATTGCATTAAGCTCGACAGCGGATTATCACGTAACCTTTTATACAACGTAAAACAACAACGCTTGTTGGCTGGCATCATATCGATGGCGGAAAAACTCAACATTGCCGTGGTAGCCACCAGTGTTGAGCACGAGAGTGACCAAACCTTGCTACGCAAATTGGGCTGTAATTTTATTCAGGGCAATATCATGTGCCCACCGTCCGATATTGAAACGCTGGCAACCTGGTTGCGGTCTAACGAACGAAAATCCATCCGTGCTGCTTAAATACAAAGCAGCGCACCAACACAGTGCAGCGCGGTCTGATCAGACGAAAAGCCCCGCCATCAATATCTTTTTCGAACCAGCAAGTAACCCTCCCAGCATCACGCTACACCTATATAAGTAGCCGTTCTACCTGCACAATTCCGACGCTGAAAATTTCAAATTAAAAATGGAATTTTATGGCGATTGCATGTTCTAACTGGCACCAGTATATTCAGTATTACGCCAAATTCTACTACACGTGCAATCCTAGAAAGGAACGGAGTTAAACATGAAACCAGAAAAAATTTCAGAAATCGAAGTAGATCAGCAAATTTACGACCTCTACGACGAGTATTGTCACACCGACATGGATCGGCGTACGTTTCTAAAACGCGCCAGCGCAATCACCGTGGCAGGCATTAGCGGTTTAGCCATGGCACAGTCGCTACTACCCCGATACGCCCAAGCACAAACCATTTCCTTCACCGACGAACGCATCAAAGCCACCTACGTTGACTATCCGTCTGAAGGCGGCACATCGGGTGAAATGCGCGGCTATTTGGTACAACCTTCTTCTGAAGGCCCACACCCCAGCGTAATCGTGATCCATGAAAACCGTGGCCTAAACCCGTACATAGAAGATGTCGCCAGACGCTTTGCTGCCGAAGGCTTTCTGGCTTTAGCACCAGACGGCTTATCACCAGTAGGCGGCTACCCCGGTAACGACGACGATGGCAAAGTGCTGCAAAAAAGTCTCGACCAAAGCAAGCTCAAACAAGACATGCTAAACAGCGCCAACTTTTTAAAGAACCATGAGCTATCCACTGGCAAACTGGGCGCAACCGGTTTCTGTTGGGGCGGTGGCACCACCAACTTTCTGGCTGTGCAAATGGGCGATGAACTCCTGGCCGGCGCACCTTTCTATGGTGCTTCCCCATCGGCAGAAGATGTTGCAAAAATCACCGCACCATTAGCCATTCATAATGCATCAGGCGACAAACGCATTAATGCTATGTGGCCAGACTTCGAAGCCGCGTTAAAAGCCAACAACAAAACGTACGAGTATTTTCTGTATGACGATACGCAGCACGGTTTCCACAATAACTCAACGCCACGCTATAACGAGGCAGCTGCGAAGCTTGCCTTTGAACGAACAGTGGCTTTGTTTAAATCGACGTTAACTTAATATTCATCGGCAACGCCAACGTTTATTAAACAGCAACCCCAACGTGCTTATCAACGTGCGTTGGGGTTGTCCACCCTCAGTGCAAAACGTAGAACGCTGAACGCAAAACGCAAAACGCAAAACGCAAAACGCAAAACGCAAAACGCAAAATAGCTTATAAATACTGGCAAATGCTGAGAGTTTTTAAACTAATTGTTTCCGCTGGTATAAACCGACGCATAAGCACGCACATCAATCGTCTGCGCACCCGCTGTGGAAGCGGACATCAATCCCTCATCCGTATCTTCAAAAACAAGACAGCGCGCCACATCAATCTGTAACCTTTTCGCTGCCAATAGGTATATTTCAGGATCAGGTTTACACACCGACACATCATCAGCGGTAAGAATTTCATCAAACAAACTAGCAAGCCCTACACTGTGCAGCGACTGTTCAACACTGAGCCTTTGACCACTGGAAGCCACCGCCATGGGTAGTTTTTTAAAATACGCTCTGGCAATACCAGCAACTTCCGAAATTTCTACAAGCTCAGCTGTATGAACCAGAAATTGTGCCTCCGATTCCGCTGCCGCTCGGGGCACATCAAGATTTAACGACAACGCCTTACTAAGCTCTGTAATAAGCTCCACCCGTGACAGCCCTAGCCGCTCTAAATACCACCCATGTTCTAACACCGCTCCTTGCCGTTCAAGTGCTACTTGAAACGCCTTAAAATGCACCGGCGCGCTATTAACCAGCGTTCCGTCACAATCAAATATTATGGCATCGAAGGTATATTCTGTTAGATCAATAGTGGGCATTAAGCGACTTTTTCATTCACACGAACTGCATGTTACGCTGGAACAAGCGCTGTATTATTCTCTGGCAAATGAGCGAAAACATCATCGCCTTTGTTGTATCGCGCTTGCATTTGGTTATCGACAACAAACAAAGTTGTAGCAGCTGTTTCAATTTCATACTCAATATGAGAGCCCAAGTAGGCGGCATGTTGAATAGTCCCTCGTATCGATCGACTACCCGCCTCACCAGACACCGTGATGTTCTGTGGGTGAACCACCAGCTTCAATGGTGTGCTGATATCTCGGGCTGCAGTTGAAATCATTGTTACACCTTCCACGCTGATACTAGCAGTTTTCTTATCTGCAGAAACTGTTGTACACGGAATAACATTTGCGTCACCAATAAAGTCGGCAATAAAGGCCGACTCCGGTGCTTTGTATAAGTCGATTGGTGAGCCCGCTTGCGCTATAGTCCCGTTTTGCATCACAACTATTTCGTCCGACACGGCCATCGCTTCTTCCTGATCGTGCGTCACATACACCGTGGTTAGCCCTAGATCTTGTTGAATTTGCCTAATTTCTTCACGCACATGACGGCGTAGCTTTGCATCAAGATTCGACAAAGGCTCGTCGAACAATAAAACCTCCGGCTCCAGAACTACGGCGCGTGCAACGGCTACGCGTTGTTGCTGCCCGCCAGAGAGCTCGCTGGGCATTCTATGCTCATACCCTGCCAGCCCAACCATCGCTAAACCTGCCAACGCTTTGCTTTTGATTTTCTTTTTCTCCATCGAAGACACCGACAAACCATAAGACACATTATCAAGCACCGACATGTGCGGAAATAAAGCATAAGACTGAAACACCATGGCAACATTACGATAACTTGCCGACTGATCGGTTACTTCTTTATCGTTGAATCGAATCGCACCACTGGTGACTTCTTCTAAACCTGCAATCATCCTTAGCATCGTGGTTTTGCCACAACCACTCGGGCCCAATAAAGTTACCAGCTCACCGGCTTTTACCGTTAACGATAAATTATCAACAGCCGTAACAGCGCCATATTTTTTAGTCACGTTACTGAGTTCTACGTTTGCAGATAGTTCATTCATGTTTTTAATCCTGTGCTAAGCGTTCGATGGTAAAAGTTGCGATTTACGCGCATCGATTTTTACTCTTGTGTCTTTGCGCAACTTACGTTTTCCCACTAACAGCTGAAGCAGTAAAATAGCGGCAAGCATGGTGAGTATTAAAACAGTGGAGTAAGCGATCGCTATTCCAAACTCACCGTTCTCAACCCGACCCACAATAAAAGAGGTCGCCATATTGTGTTCGGCACTCACCAAAAATATAACGGCGCTCACGGAAGTTATGGCTCTTACAAAGCTATAAATAAGCGCTGCTAAAATAGCCGGTCCTAATAGAGGCGCAACAACACGCCTTAATGTGGTTAAGCTACTGGCACCTAACGTTATCGACGCTTCATCAAGGCTTTTATCCAACTGAGACATCGCTGCAATACCACCGCGAACACCCACCGGCATGTTTCTAAACACAAACGCAATAATTAGAATTAAGCCGGTACCCGTTAACTCAATGGGTGGAACATTGAAAGCCAAAATATAACTTACGCCCACAACCGTTCCCGGAATAGCGAAACTCAACATAGTGCTAAATTCAAAAAGATCTTTTCCGGCGAAACGTTGGCGTACCAAAACGTAAGCGGTTAGTAATCCCAACAGCGCTGTTAGTGGCGCTGCAAGCGATGCAATTTGTAGCGTTGTAAAATAGCTATCCCACGCAGAGCCTACAAAGCGCAAACCATTGTCTGTTTTTATGGCAAAGGCGCTCAGATAATGTTGAAGCGTAAACGTGTTGTCGTAACCCCAAAGCTTAACGAGGCTGCCGTATAGAATCATGCAATACACAATCGCCGTGAACAGTGCCCATGGTATGGCCACCAAATAGCACGCCCATTTCAAACCGGGGTTAAGCCCACTGTGTTGGCCTGAATCTGCTTTGCCGGTAACCGTTGCATAAGACTTCTTACCCAACCACCAGCGTTGGAACAAAAACGCCGATATCGTTAGCGTCAGCAGCACCATACCCAGAACCGCCGCTCTGGAGGTATCAGCCACAGCGCCAACAATTGCAAAATAGATTTCTGTAGAGAGTACTGAGTAATCCCCACCAAGCACTAAGGGGTTACCAAA
>CALDTX010000176.1 GCA_937923565.1 uncultured Granulosicoccaceae bacterium
ACTTTCCATTCAGCCTTGGCAATCAAAAGTGCGAACCATGACAATAATCCGACAAGACGATCTGATCGAAAGCATCACCGACGCATTGCAGTTCATGTCCTATTTTCATCCAAAGGACTACATCGATGCGGTTTACGATGCCTGGAAACGAGAAAAATCCGTGGCAGCCAAAGATGCCATGTCTCAAATTCTGATCAACTCGCGCATGTGTGCCGAAGGTAAACGTCCTTTATGCCAAGACACCGGGATCGTCACGGTGTTTGTGAAAATCGGTATGGATGTCCAATGGGACGCCAAAATGGATGTAACAAGCATGATCAACGAAGGTGTGCGCCGCGCCTACTTGTTACCCGATAACAAACTGCGCGCATCCATATTAACTGACCCAGCCGGGGCACGAAAAAACTCAGGCGACAACACACCCGCAGTAATCCACTACGAAATGGTCGCAGGCAATACGGTTGATATTCAAATTGCTGCCAAGGGTGGCGGTTCAGAAAACAAATCGAAGTTAGTCATGCTCAATCCAAGCGATAGCATTGTTGATTGGGTGGTCAAAACCGTTCCCACTATGGGCGCTGGCTGGTGTCCACCGGGCATGCTTGGCATTGGTATTGGTGGTACTGCAGAGAAAGCCGCCGTCATGGCCAAAGAATCGTTGATGGACCCAATCGACATACAAGCACTCAAAGACAAAGGGCCTGAAAATAGAATTGAAGAGTTACGCTTGGAACTGTTTGAAAAAGTGAATGCACTGGGCATTGGCGCGCAAGGGCTCGGCGGACTCACCACTGTTGTGGATATCAAAATAAAAGACTACCCAACACACGCAGCGTCGCTTCCGGTTGCCATGATTCCAAATTGCGCAGCCACCCGACACGCACACATTGTGCTAGACGGCAGCGGCCCTTACCTACAAAAAGCGCCCTCGCTCGACGATTGGCCTTCCATTACTTGGGATGCAGGCGCAGGTTCGCGTCGAGTTAACCTCGATACCGTGACACCCGAAGACGTAAAAACATGGAAAACCGGTGAAACTATTTTGCTCAGCGGCAAAATGTTAACCGGCAGAGACGCCGCCCACAAACGTATTCAAACCCTGCTTGCTGAAGGGAAACCGTTACCCGAAGGTGTCGACTTTAAAAATAAATTTATTTACTACGTTGGCCCGGTAGATGCCGTGCGCGACGAAGTTGTAGGACCGGCCGGCCCAACCACATCGACACGAATGGATAAATTTACCGAAATGATGCTCGCTGAAACCGGCTTGCTTGGCATGATCGGAAAAGCCGAACGCGGCCCCGTTGCAATTGAGTCGATCAAAAAGCACGCAGCAGTGTATTTAATGGCAGTAGGTGGATCGGCTTACCTGGTGTCAAAGGCTATAAAAGCTGCACGGGTTGTCGCTTTCGAAGAGTTGGGAATGGAAGCCATCCACGAATTCGAAGTGGAAGACATGCCAGTCACGGTAGCAGTAGATTCAGCTGGCGAATCGGTACACCAAACAGGTCCAGCCCTATGGCGCGGTAAAATCGAAAGCGGAGAAGTTAAGCCAATTTATTTCAAGTAGCCTAAACTCTCATCTACAGACTGAAGTCGAATAGCCAATTGCACCGCAGACATACGGTGCTATCGGCAAGAACCCAGTAGCTAGATATGAAAAGTAAACGTGTAAGAAAGGCAATCTTTCAGGCAACCGCCTTTTTGGTTTTGCTCATTTTAGGTGCTTGCGCATCGGATGCACCCACTCGATCACCCGCCTCAAACGGCGAACTTCGAGGGAAAATACAAGCCTGCAAAGCCGGCGACAAAGAAGTGAGCCGAGCCAGCCAATGCATTCAAGACGACGCAGCTTGTTATCCTTTGTCTAATGGCAACTACTGCACAGGACCACGCGGCAATGTGTGCCCAACGGGTTCCGTTGCCATCCCACAACAAGCTTCCTGCCCAACTGGTTATCGCTGCTTTAAAGTGGGCAGTAATTTAAATTGCGGCATACGCTACCAGTAAACTGTATTACTGGTAGGGCCATTACCATTAGCATTAGCACCATTTCCATTAGCACCATTACCGGTAGCACCAATACCAGTAGCGACTGGTACCTCGCCTAAGTTCCTTAGCGGCCTGTTTTACCCGCCATCAACAACGAACAAGGTGCAGTCTGCATTATCCTGACGCATCTTTTTAACCGGTGCGTACTCATCGCTGTCTAAAAAAGCCTGAGCACTCTGCTTATCCGGAAATTCGACAACAACGATACGTGTGGGCTCCCAAAGTTCTTTTTCACGCAGATCAATTTCACTGCCTCTTACCAAGTATTGCCCACCGAATTTTTCAGCAATTGGCTTCGCCAGTTTTTTATATTCTTCATAGGCGTCGGGATTATGGATTTTAGTATCAACGATAATGTAGGCACTCACGAGCTGGTCTCCAAACGGTTAAGCATGTCTTGAATTACGGTGTCGTAGCGATTCTTATCCTCGCTATTGGAAGCACCAAATATAGCGGAACCAGCAACAAAGGTATCTGCCCCGGCCGCCTGCACTTCGGCTATGTTGTTCAGCTTGATACCACCATCGACTTGCAATCGGATATCAAAGCCACTTTGATCGATACGCTGCCTTACTGCACGCAGTTTGTCCAACGTTGATGGAATAAACGACTGCCCGCCAAAACCCGGGTTAACTGACATTAATAGAATAATGTCGACTTTATCCATTACATAGTCGAGCACGTGCAAAGGTGTAGCAGGATTTAACACAAGACCAGACTTCAAGCCGGCACTTCGAACCATTTCGAGGGAACGATCAATATGCTCCGATGCCTCAGGATGAAAAGTTATCGACGACGCTTTAGCGTCGATAAAATCACCAATAAGCCGATCCACCGGTTTAACCATAAGGTGTACATCAATTGGCGCTGTTATGCCATGGCTGCGCAATGCGTCACAGATCATCGGACCGATGGTCAGGTTTGGCACATAGTGGTTGTCCATGACATCAAAGTGGACCCAATGAGCCCCGGACGCAAGCACCTGGTTAACCTCCTCTCCTAAACGAGCAAAGTCGGCAGACAGAATGGAGGGTGCAATGATAGGTGCTTTCATGGTTAGATCGTTATCAACATAATATACGCCGCCTACTTTACTCTGTTTGCCCGCAACGGCCAAGCTATCCACCGTGTTTGAAAGCGGTAGCCAAACTGTGAATGAGAACTCAATGTTCATACAACGCAAGCCACATCGTTCACTACTGGCTTTGAAGAATCACACAGCTCGCCGATACCGTATCAAACAGGCAAGCTTTATCAAAAAATGCAACACGGGCTGGAAACAACTGCCATTCACAATGCGTCAGTTCAACGATTTAATCATGAACTGCCGTTTCTTGATTTAGGTACAACAGAATCATACGCTGAACACGCTAATCAGCAGTGTTGGAGCTTACTGTGCGCGATGATATGCAATGCATTGAACGAACAAGCTGAGCATTTATTCATCGAACCCGACGCCATGTTTTGGAGAATCAGGACGCGGCGCGTTGATGGTTACAGCGAAGAAATTCTGCACGATTCCAGTGCGTTACAAACAGCGTTAAACCTGTTGCAAACGTTGTTGTGGGGTAAGGACTATTTCACGAAACCGAACCGGAAAGCCCGTTTTCTGTTGCAGATAGAGGGCGCCGAACAAGCTCTGGGCTTAACCGTGTTATCCACTGCCAAGGGCGATTACTACGAGTTCAGCCTGAGCCTGAGCGAAACCATCCCACCCATATTAGAACAACTGAACCTAGACCCGACGCAACTACGTTCCTTTAGAGAGCTGCTGGCCCTTAAAACAGGCCTGATCGTGTTGGCGGGGCCAGAACCTGCACATCTACTGCGGACCATGCAGGCCATGGTGCAAGACGTGATATCACCTGACCGTAGAATGCTGTTCATAGCTCCAGAACACGAACACTCTTTACCACGCACGGCGCAAATAGAATCTCATTGTCTCAACCAGCAACATTCCAATGAGAATTGGTTACATGCACTGGATCAACATGCCGACACCGTTATGTTGTCGGGTACTGTGCCACAAGGGGTTTATCGACAGCTTAACGAGCTGGCAACTCACAAAGCCTTACTCGTTCAGGCCATTGAAGCAAGCAGTATTAAATCGGTGATGGACTTGCAACAACAAGGCGCGCAGGAATCCCAACACTTATACGCTCAGATGCGCGCTTTAATAGTTCAGTACCCGGTTAGAACGTTATGCAAACACTGTAAAAGCCCGGCCATTTTGACCGAGCAGGAAAAAACCTGGTTAGATCAAATTAGAACGCCAGCATCTGAGAACGTTATTAGTTGGTTAACCGATGGCAACACAGAGCGCTATTTGATGCCCGTTGGGTGCAGTCGCTGTGCTGATACTGGTTACTCGGGTAGTCAGTCTGTTTTTCATATTATTCAGAATCCGATAAGTAAATTGCATTTTATGCATTCCAGAGGTTCGGCTGATGGGGTGGCTTATCGGCAGTCAGCGATTAATCCGCTATTGAAGCAGTTGATGGGGATGGTTAATGGGGGGGAGGTGCCTTTGCGTGAGGCCATGCGAGTCATCTCACTAAACTGAACTGACCCAGTACGCTGAGGATACCAACACCGCATTTAAGTAACATCCGCGGTCAAACTAGCGATGTTATCTGGCAAATTCCTATGCCGCCAAACCGTAACATCCAATAATTTCAATCGATCAGAGAACACATCTATAAAGATGTCGATGTGATCGGCAAGCCGGTCTGGTACTTTTGTAGTGCACCAAGTTCGACGGTTCAAACGGTTAATTTTTGCCCTTATCGTGGCAAAAGAATGGTTAATTGAAAATAACGGATCAAAACGGATCTTCTTCAGTTCACCCTGCCCGACGACACTTCCTCTTTCGCTTATATGCACGGTATGCGTTGCCTTCGGAAAGTGATGTTTTATAGCAACGGGGTAATGAGTATGGCCGTCGGTTTTGAACGTAACGTCCTCGGGCAGCACCTGCGTTAGTTGTTTGAGCAAAGCCTCCCGGATTATTCGACTGTGGTCCGCTCTTTTGCCGTAACGTTTGCGTGCAATAGCGGCGAGTCGGCCAGATGCTGGGATGGGTGCGATGCCAAAACCTAGCGGTACACGATGACCATCAATAACCGCTATCGGCACCGTCAGTGGCTTACAGTTGGTGTGTTCAAAAGTCAGTAAATCATCGAACTGCACTCTTTTAATACTGCCATGCTTTGCAATAAACGCCTTGATATAACGTTGATTTTTAGCCCTGGAAAGCTTGGCCTGCCATATCAATCTCGCTGCTACAGTTTTAACGTTTACACCCACCAATTCAGCGATATCGCGTTGGCACATATTGCTGCCAAATCCGAATCGCACGGTTGAGTTGATACGCCGTTTTTTCTGGCGGTAGGTGGGTTTAAACGTTGCTGATGAGAACTTCTTACCGCATTGTTTGCACAGCCAGCGTTGAATTCGCTTGGCGTCGTCGAGCCGCGTATAGAATCCATCGCGTACCCAAGATCGTCGAGTTGCCGCGCAGCGCGGGCATTGATCATTCACATCCATGTGAAATCCTTAATTTTTAAGCTGATCTATACGGTATCACAAAGTTTCATCCCCAGCATACTGGAGCAGTTCTAGGCAGCCTCAGCGTCGTCGGATCGATCGCTCTGCTTCCCGACCCCCGACATATCCAACCCAGCAACAACACGTAGCTGTGGTTGCGCAGGTGCATCAACCCGATCAGGTGTATAGGTATGCTCATTAATCAAATGATCCGACCAAACCAATCCAGACTCAGTTTCATCATTCATCGCTAAATACATATTGCCGTTAAGCTGATTGCGAGAAATCAAATAGTTTCTGAACCGAGCAAATACTTCAGTATCAACCGGTGCCGGTTTATGCCAAAAAGCTTTCAACGAAGACTGTGCGGTTAAACCCGGTAGGTTATAAATGGCTTTACCTAAGGTTTTTACAGGCGTGCCATGAAACAGTGAAGACATTCCAACAGTTGAATTAATAACAACAGTGCCTTGAGCATGGCTCAGCAACGTGGGTAAACACACGTCGTGAACATAGAAAACCCGGCCTTGCAAACCTAGCTCACTAATAAAATTTGCAAATAAACTGGTGTAGTCGGTATAGCCTCTATCCAGCGGGTGATGCTTAAATACTATTGCTTTGTTCTTGGCGGCATGTTTGGAGAAAGACGTCAGCACATCACCAATAAAATGCTCAATTGAGTTGTAGTCTGAATGCACAACAACTTGCATATCGCAATGCACTTGCAAAGGACAAACAAAATAGTTGTTTTCAAATTCCGGTAAGAGGTTATCCAGAATATTTCGTTCGCGACGTTTGAATCGTACTTTTCTAATACCCGAAATTATCCAGCGAAAACCTTCAGGTAACCAGCGAAAGTCTCGGTGATGTTGATAAAATGGGAATGTTCGTTTGCTTGAAGCGCTGGCTAGATAGTACAGCATGGAATATATCGCGGTTAGCAGAAACACGCTTTTATGAAACTCTGCTTCACGTTTGGGTTCCGGCACATCCGTTGGCATGCGAAAACCTTTTTTAAGCATTTGCGAATGCCCATTCACCCCACTCTCTTCCAGCGTTATAAAGTTAGGGCGTATATAACCTTCTTCAAATACGAACACGCGAACATCATGACGCTTAGCGACATCGCGGGCAATGCGATGGTACACACGACAGTCGCCAAACAAATAGATTCTGCCAATGTTCTTATTAATCACCAAACGTTCAAGGAACGCATCCCAGTGTTGTAATTCACCTGAATAATCTATCGCACCCGGGCGCTTATAAAACAGTTTGTCACCACCGTTCAGATTAACTTTGTGCACTTTGAACCCACGAGAGTCCAGTTCACCAGCAAACCGCGAAAAGAATGGTCCAATGGGTCCTTGAAGTAGCAGTACATCACGGCGCATAACGAAGCCCTCTTACAATATTGGTGGCTTTCATCAGCTGTCTACCTGTCCAAGCTTTACGTCTTTTATTGTTCATTGCTCTTCGGCTATTTATTGTGAACACCAGATCCTCCGGCGTTGTAAACTCTCCGGTGTCGATATCGATGTACCTTGGATACTCGATCAACGACAGATAAATCAATTCATCCAGCGTTCTAACTCTAGTTCGTCGTGCAACCAGTTGCTTGTCATGAGTCAATCCCCAACCAGAATAAAAAGGTGCTCCGTACGTTGTTACTGACTTGCCTCGAAGCAATGCTTCGAAACCAGAAAGCGACGACATCGTATGCAACTCATCGCATGCGTCGATGCAGTCCACTATGGAAGCACTCTCATCGACAACATCAGCACATTCATCCAACACCGACTGCTCAACTGTCCCTCGTCGATTGCCAGCCAGCACATCAGGATGTGGCTTAAATCTTATCCAGGCATCCGGCCTGGCTTTCTTTACTGCTTGCAGCAACGCTGTATTAGTGTTAACTGCGTCACATCCTCTTTTTATCGATTCGTCGTCTTCAACTTGCCCGACAACCAATAAATGAGGTGTGTTAGGCGGAACCGAACCAGAAAGTGATCCGGTACCTACGTTATATTTCGACAGGCGCGCAGATAATATGAGCTTTTTTAAGCGTACTGCGCGAGAAATATGGCTAACAGAACAGTCAAAATTGTTTAAAAGTGCTTCTAAATCGCTTTCTCGGCCCGAATCGAAGTACAAACCACGCTCATCTGCCACTAAAGATGCGGGTGCGTTAAAGTCTGAACCCAAACCCGTTGAGCGTAAAAACCCGTCTTCCATTCGCATCAATGGCAGACTGTTAACCTGCTGAGGTTCATCGTTTGACAGTTCTTTGAACGAGCGATAGCTCCACGTTAGTAGAACCGGCTCTAAAGTCCGTTTAGTCTCTGTAGCCCCCTCCGAATTCGGACCTGAAACACATTTCTGCATCTGGTCTTTTGCAGGTATCTGGTCTTTTGCAGGCATCTGGTCTTTCGCAGGTATCTCGTTTTTTGCATGCGACTGGCTTTTTCGAAGCAACAGGCTCTTCGCATTCATCAATGCGGTTTGCTGGTTTGAGGTGAAGCTAACCGATCCTTCCGGAGAGCGAAGAAACTGCGCTAAGTAACGTCGTTTCCACGGTGCGATGCCCACACAATGAAACGCTTTAGCATTACGTGAAAACATGTTTTGTTGCAGTTGCACATGCGCTAAGCATTCATGCAATTGCCAGGCTTCGCCTGTCACAGGATTGCAATAACGTGTTTGATGAATATGCGTGGCATAAAAAATTTCGTCGATACTGCGCTGCGCTTTTCGCCGACCCAGCGATTGCCTGTCGTCGGTTAGCCCCCAGCAAGCATAAAAAGGTAATCCAAATACAACGACCTCTTTATTACACAACAAAGCCTCATAGCCCATCTGAGATGTGCCCACATAAACCTTCTGGGCTTGTTTTATTAAACCAAGCGGATTACTGGCATCAGCGTTTATCTCTATATTTAAACGCTTTGCATGGGCCGTTAAGTAGCCTTTTTTGCGACCACCCACCACATCTGGATGTGTTCGAACCACAATATGTGCATTTGGGTTTTCAGCGATAGCTGCATCTAGCATGGAAACGAAACGGCTTTCGTCCATACCTCCGTGTATCACTGAAGCATCGTCTCTGGTTTGATCTATTACTAAAACTGTCGGCTTCTGCGAAGCGATACGCGGTGCTGTTTTGCAGTAATTGTATTTGGTGATATTCGCTTCAACCAACAATTGACGACACTCACGTGCATACGCCAACTGTTCAGTCGTAACTAACTGGTTAAAAGCGTCATCTTCCAGATTCAATAGATTTTCCAAATCTGATGGACTTCGACTGTCGTAGTACACGCCGGTCGAATCTATTTGAATCGAATAACTTAATCGTGAATGAGGGTTTTGGGCGCTGGATCGTATCCAGCCATCTTCTAAATAAAGAACAGCAATGCTGTTTTGCTGCGCATAGGCTAAAGCTGCTTTCGCGTTGCTTTTTCGCCCCCAAACCAACACCCAGTCTGGCTTGTTTTCGGCACGCTGTGCCTGTGCCGGTGAAAGCACCTGCTCCACATTAAGCAACCGATTAATGTAGCGAATTTGACGAATGCCTGAAGAGAACGCGACAGCGCTTGTGTTTTGAAAACTTGCCTGCGGTGACGTTACAACGGCCGCCATGATTACGTTAACAGCACCAGCGCAAACACGGCAAGTACACAGCCTGTTAGCACATCCGCAATCAATTGTTTTTTTGCTGCAACAGCCGAGTCAACAGGATCTTCGCGCTGTATATCGGGCAATACCGACTTCGGGCCGGAAGCTGCCTGCTCGGCTAGCTCGGTTACGCGGTGCAACGGTATGTCACAGGCTAAAGCGTAGGCCAAAAAGGTATTAATGACCTTTTCGCCACCATCACCCGGATTTTGACGAATAATCATGGTCAGGTAGTTGATTGATGTCATATCAAGGCCTTGGTCTTTCCCAAGCTTTCTGACATGTCCTAAGTCTTTCTCTAACGCCACCAGTGTTTCAAGCAATTGATCCAAGCCTTCTGGCGTGATGGCTGCCGGACCATGCGCTTTGCGCGACGTCTCTAAAGCGGTGTCACGCATTTTTGCCTGTTCATCCAGCTTTCCGTGCACACCCAGTTCAATAAGCACGTTCACCGTATGAAAAGGCACCCCTCGTGCAAGTATCTCTTCCTTAGCGTCGTGAATATCGCCCATTAACGATACGACTTCATCCACCACTCGTCGGGTCGGATTTGTGTCAGGGATAGTCGATTGTTCGGAAACAACGGCTAGCTGTGGTTGCGCTGCAGACAAGGAAATTCACTCTTTTTGAATGAATGGTTACTTTGCATAAAATGCGCCATTTGGCATTCACCTATTTAAGTAGTATGGCCTGGCAATTGCACCACACGATGCAATGAACGTGCTCTTTATTAGTAACACGCGCTTTAAACACAGCCCTTGGCGCGACGGCTCAACCCGCTACCGGTGTTATCACATTGCCGAGGCCTTGCAGATGTCTGGTCACTTGGCCGATGTGTGCAGCCTGGAACAGCTCGATATCAGAACGCTAGGACGTTACGATGTAGTGAGCGTGTCACGCCCCCAAGCGAATAGGCGCTTACTGACCCTGCTGGCTCGTTGTGGGCAATTAGGTATTCACACGGTAGCTGATATAGACGATCTGATTTTCGTTCCAGAATTAGCCGATCAATCCATGTTGGTCACTGAAGGCCATGCCTCAAGCGACAACGTCAGGGCTAGCTACACGCGTCATAAATTAGCGCTTCAACATTTTGACGAAGTCACTGTATCGACACACGAGCTGGCGCGATACCGGCGCGAACAAGCACCAACGCAAAGCATTCATGTGCTTGCCAATGGATTATCGCAATACTGGCTAGACAGAAACTCATTGTTATCTAAAGCTCATCCATCTAAACCTAAGCAACTCATTTACATCTCTGGTAAGCGTTCTCAAGGGCAAGACCTTGACTCCGTAAAAGCGAATATCACAGCGTTTTTGCACCAGCACGAAAACAGCGAGTTGTCCGTCACGGGTGCTATCCAACTCGATGACTGGGAACTTACTAATGAAAAATTAAGTCAGGCGGTGTGGGCTGATCCAATGGACTTGCCTTTAAGAATTTGCCAAGGTTGGGCAAATATCGCCCCTTATCTGAATACGCCTGAAAATAAAGCCAAATCGCATATCTCTTTTATTGAATCGGCAGCTTTTGGCGTACCCAGTATTTGTTCACCCATCGACGATATCACTCAGCACGATGTACCGGGTTTATTGATCGCGGACACAGAACAGCAATGGAACGATGCACTGGAAAAATTGCTTGACGCTACCTATTACGAAAAAGCCCAAAGCGCACTTTTGCACTACGCCAAAGAGCACTGCACTGCCTACGTGGCAACACAAGAAACCCTTCAACGTTGGCTAGCGCTAAACGAGCAATCTGAAAATGAAAATTTTACTGCTTTATCCCGAACCGGCTAGCGGCCCAAAAACTCGCTTAAGCCGCACTGATTTGCAGCTTGTTGGTATCGCAGACGCGGTGCGCGGTGTGCTTGAAAGTGTTTCAACAGACCCTGCAATCGACGTGTCTGAAATTGTGTACTCGGCGATTACACAAGCCAGCAGTGAAGAGAATAACGCTACTGCTGCAACAGATTCCATTGAACAACTGTACAACGATGCAGATTTCATTATCAATGTTACCCATAGCTCAACCGCGCTCGGTATTAACTGTGGCAAACCCATGTTACACCTTAGCCCAACGTTTAGCGGATCTTTTGCGTGCAACGATATTTCATTAACTGCTAGCGGTCGCTTACAACAGGCGGACCTGGTTGATCAAATTCAGCATCTTAGGGAGCCTTTTATGGACAATGTGCCCCGCTCGCATGCACTATCACCTGAAATGCACTACGCAGCGTTCACACCACTGCCGGTGAGAATTGGCGATGACTTTTATCGAAGTAGCCGCAAACACGCGTTAATATTTTTAAGTTATCCCGAACACGTTCGAAACGAAAAAACGCGCGATACCGATAAAGCCATGATTGCTGACATACTGCACAGCAATGAAAACCTTAAAACCATTACCTTCGTGTGCGAATCACAACGCGATGTGCCACTGGTGCAGGACGTTGCAGACGATATCAATCGCGCTTTGGGAATAGCGCCTAAGATAGTTGGGCTACGCCGTGGTGTGCACCACGATATGTTTTCCATAATGGCCAAAACCGACCTGGTTTTATTCGGCGGTAACTCTTTGTATGTGGATGCGATTATTCGCGGCATACCGGTTTACACTTGGCGATCCGAACAACAAGGCGCTGAACCTATCAACACCACGTTTAATCATTTTCTTCAGGATGGCACCCGCGAACAGCTTGCAATGCAACAACGCAAACAACTTGATCGTTTATTCGATGCGCTGTACTTTGATGCCACCCTACCCAACAACAAACAATGCTTTAATCATGTGCTGCTCAACCTGATTGCGTTTGTTGCGAACCGCGAACTGACGCTAAGCGAACAGCCAAACGGCAATGGCACACCTTGGGTAATCACAGAAAATAACCTGGACATACAAATCTCAACGAATGCCGACAAGGTTCATAAAAATAGAATTAGCACATCCGTTTGGCAAAGCCGAAGAGAGCTGGCAAAATTTAGGAAAGCACCTGAACAGTATATTAAACAACAAGGAGAGGAAGCCGTAACCGGATTTCGTTATGTAAAATTGCGGTAATTGCGGTAATTGCGGTAATTGCGGTAGTTGCGGTAGTTGAATTGTTAAGTCATCGAATAAAAAAAAGCCGCTTTACGCGGCTTTTTTTACTCACTTTTCTTTTTGAATAGTCGGTTGGCTTAACCGGCCATTCGTAACGGTACGACGTTATCGTCTTTTTCCAGCAACAAGTTCTGCAAATAACTACCGTAGTTATTTTTAGATAATGGCGCAGCTAATGACATCAGTTGTCCGTCGTCGATCCAACCATTACGCCAAGACACCTCTTCCGGACAAGCGATCTTGAGCCCTTGCCGGCGTTCTAGTGTTTCAACAAACTGCCCTGCTTCGAGTAAAGAATCGCTTGTACCTGTATCTAACCAGGCATAACCACGGCTCATCACTTCCACCATTAGCTCTTCGCGTTCCAGATACACACGGTTAACGTCGGTGATTTCAAGTTCACCACGTGGTGATGGTTTGATATCTTTGGCGATCGAGACTACTTCGTTGTCGTAGAAATATAATCCGGTAACCGCAAAATTGGATTTCGGTTTCTCAGGCTTCTCTTCGATGCTCAACGCCTTACCGCTTTTATCGAAATTAACAACACCATATCGTTCCGGGTCGCTAACACGATAGGCGAAAACGCTGGCACCCGAAGGCTGGTTGGCCGCATTCTGCAACATGTTGGTCATATCGTGACCATGAAAAATATTATCCCCTAGCACTAGTGCAACTGAATCATCACCGATGAACTGCTCGCCCAGAATAAACGATTGCGCAAGGCCATCCGGTGATGGTTGTACTGTGTAGCTCAAGTTAATACCGAACTTACTGCCATCGCCGAGCAGTTGTTGAAACAACGGCACATCCCGAGGTGTTGAAATAAGCAGAATGTCTTTGATACCCGCAAGCATTAACGTGCTCAACGGGTAATAGACCATCGGTTTGTCATACACCGGTAACAGCTGTTTCGAAACAACTTGCGTTATCGGGTGTAATCGAGTCCCTGAACCACCAGCTAGAATAATACCTTTCATAATTTGTTATGCAGCTCCAATTACTCTGGCTTCAGTTGAAGGTTTTCCCCCTTTCAACAGTGTGTCAAAGTATTCAATGGTTTTTTCAAGCCCCTGCTCTAATTTAACCTGAGGCTCCCAGTCGAGTTCCTTTTTAGCAAGACTAATATCAGGCCTACGCTGTGTAGGATCGTCACTGGGTAAATCTTTGAATACCAGCTTCGATTTTGAATTAGTCATTTGTAAAACTTTTTCAGCCAACTGGCGAATAGTAAATTCGTCAGGGTTGCCTATATTGACAGGGCCTGTAAACGAGTCGTCAGTGGCCATAATGCGATGGAAGGCTTCGATCAGATCCAGTGCGTAGCAAAAAGAACGTGTTTGATCACCTTCACCGTAAATTGTGATGTCTTCACCGGTTAGCGCCTGAACAATAAAGTTTGAAACCACACGACCATCATTTGGGTGCATGCGAGGACCATAAGTATTAAAAATTCGGCCAACCTTGATACGCAAGTTGTGTTGACGACGGTAGTCAAAAAACAACGTTTCAGCACAACGCTTACCTTCGTCGTAGCATGAACGAAATCCGATGGGGTTAACGTGGCCCCAGTAGTCTTCAGTTTGTGGGTGTACTTTTGGATCACCGTAAACTTCACTGGTTGATGCCTGAAATATTTTCGCGCCCGTTCGTTTTGCTAAACCGAGCATGTTGATCGCTCCGTGCACACTGGTTTTCGTCGTTTGCACAGGATCGTGTTGATAGTGAATTGGCGATGCTGGGCAAGCCAGATTGTAGATTTCATCGACTTCCAGATAAATTGGAAACGTTACATCGTGGCGCATCAGTTCGAAGGCCGGGTTATCCATCAGGTGGGCGATATTCTGCTTGTTACCAGTAAAGTAGTTATCCATGCAGATAACATCATTGCCTTCGCTTAACAGCCGCTCACACAGGTGTGAGCCAAGGAAACCGGCGCCGCCAGTTACCAGAATGCGCTTGCGCACTATGTTCCCTAAAGTTGAGGCTACATCGTTCATTAGTCTAGATTTGTCCAATTTGAATTCGTGAAATAGTGGCGCCAGCTATTGGCAACCTTAGCTCATAGAATATAGACCCTAAAGCTCATCTCGCCTGCTCACAATTCGGAAAGCCAAATACCGGACCATGACGCAGCTACTGTTGAGGGAGGAGCAATTAGCAAGCCAGAACCCTAAAAACCTTGTTTACCGAGGCTCAGAAGTTACTGTTGTATTGGATCAGATACTGAAAACTCACTGCACAAAAGCGGTGCGTGTTTACATATTATTACCATTTGCAACATTCGCCACATACAGCGGCGCCATACGGGCTTTGCAACAAACCGTAAAACCCGCTCCCTGCCGTCCAACAGAGCCTCGTATCGCGCCGACTATTGGCCGCTATTGCAGATCTATTTACTGAGCTAAGTTATTGTTTTCTATAGACCAATGAGCAGAAACTCAAGACCGCTGATTGATAAGTTGAAAGCAATGCTCAAAATACACAAACTTCATGTCATTTAATTGGCAGCTATTGCATAATAGGCGATCTCAATCCTCACTCGGACGATCACATTGTTCTTTCGTTGGCACCCTATTCTACTGTCGCTCCTGGTCTGCTTCTGCTCCTCTACAACAGCCGCAACCGTTTCCGGTAATTTGCAAAAATGGTCCCCACTGACCATCAGCTTCAGTGGCCCAAACGCCAACGAAACCGACAACTCGCCTAACCCGTTTCTCGATTACCGTTTAACCGTTGAGCTAACGTCCCCCAGCGGCAAAACAACCACGCTGCCCGGATTTTTTGCCGGTGACGGCTTTGCCATTGCCAGTGGCAACCAATGGCAGGCTCGATTTTCGGCCGATGAAGCCGGTACTTGGCGCTACCAAGCCTGGCTGCACGCAGGCAGCAACATTGCCGTCAATCTGGATTTATCGGCAGGCGATCGCGTCAACTTGGATGCGGCATCAGGCGAATTTGTTATTCAGCCACATTCGGCAAACGCGCCTGGGTTTGAACGATTTGGTCGGCTCGAATACACCGGTGAACATTATTTGAAATTTCGTGACGGACCTTACTGGATAAAAGGCGGCACAGACAGTCCGGAAAATTTCTTAGGTTATGAAGGCTTTGATGGAACCATCGATAAAGGTGGCGAGAATTTTATACATCACTTCAATACTCACCGACAAGATGCCAGCAGTGACGACCCGTTTTTTACCAGCAGTAATTCTGGCAAAGACAGCATGGGTATTACTGGCGCAATCAACTATTTATCTAACCAAGGCGTTAACTCTATTTATTTCCTGCCTATGAATTTAGGCGGTGACGGTCAGGAAACTTATCCGTTTGTGGCTGGCGAAAACACCAGCTTTAATAAGACCCATTACGACATCAGCAAACTGTACCAATGGAACCTGGTTTTAGAGCACGCGCAAAAGCGCGGTATTGCGTTGAACATCGTACTCAGCGAAACGGAACCTGCCAATGAACGCTGGTTAGACAATGGTCAGCTGGGTACCGAACGCAAACTATTTTTCCGAGAACTCGTGGCACGTTTCGGCTATCTGTTAGCTGCAAAATGGAATTTGGGCGAAGAGAACGACTACTCAGTGGCACAGCTAAGAGAACAAGCCAGCTATCTGAAGCAACTGGATTGGAGCCAAAAGCCCATCGCAGTGCACACACAAATAAACAACTTTCGAGACTACGAACAACTGGTTGGCGATTCTCTGTTCAGCGCAACGTCTATCCAATACGACCCGCCTTTCGCTGCCGACTTTGTAAAACAGTGGCGCACACGTTCATCCGATGCAGGACGTAAATGGGTTATCGACATGGATGAAAACACCGGCGGCATTAGTGATAAAAACGCTGATGTTCGACGCAAACAAATTCTCTACGATGTGTACTTCAGTGGTGGGAATCTGGAATGGTATTACGGCTATCACCCACTGCCATTAGGTGGCGACTTAACTGCAGGCGACTTTCGCAAACGCGAAGCTATGTGGAAAATGATGCGTTATGCTAGGGAATTTGTAGAGCAGAATTTACCGTTCTGGCGTATGCAAGACGCCGACAATCTTGTATCTAACGCCAACAACGCTTACGGTGGAGCCGAGGTCTTTGCAGCACCGGGCGAATACTATGCGGTTTATTTACCCAGTGCCTCAGGTAACCCTCAGTTAGATCTTTCAGGCTATGCAAACAGCTATTCGGTTCGTTGGTTCAATCCGAGAACCGGAGAATTTGAAGGCAGCACGCTAAACGTTAACGGCGGCCAACGCGTGGCGCTCGGTAATGCCCCTTCGTCTAACAATGATGATTGGGTTGTACTGGTTAAATCACATAACGCTGCCAGATTGCCGGATTTTGCAGCTGAAGCATTGCAATTAAATTCAGCTAATAACCAAACGGATACGCAACAAAACCAGGACTCGCAATCGGACGTTGATCAAACTAACAACGATGACACTGGAAACACGCAGCCTAATAACGAAAACGAAAACGAAAACGAAAACGACATTACAAACGAAACGGAAACCACTACCAGTAACGAGACTGAGCAGACATCAGCGCAAAACGATGCCATCTCGAACAGCACGGAAGTCAGCCCAAATCAATTTCCCTATTTCTTGCCAACTCAAGTGCCCAATGCGCTACCCGGTTATGCCTACAATCTGTCGATAATCGCTACAGATCCTGATGGCGTAGCCCCGGTGATTACGGCGAACACACTACCCGCAGGTATGCAAATTCAGGTGAGCGACGGCTTAGCAGAAC
>CALDTX010000177.1 GCA_937923565.1 uncultured Granulosicoccaceae bacterium
ATTTTTCAGCATGCTGAGCGTCTGGATATTGCCGATGCCGACGCAGTTAATGCCTGCATTGAAATTGCCAAACCCGATGTCATCATCAATGCCGCTGCGTATACGCAGGTAGACAAGGCCGAATCTGATCAAGAGGCGGCTTATGCAGTCAATGAAATTGGTACGATTAATTTAGCGAAAGCTGCCCGAGCCGCGAATGCGCATTTGGTGCATGTATCCACTGATTTTGTCTTTGGCCAAAGTGATTCAAGGCCATTCCAAACGGATGCTAGCGTGGATCCGGTTAGTATTTACGGTAAGAGTAAACTGGCAGGTGAACAAGCCTTAACGGAAATATTGCCACAGAGTAGCGCAACGGTGCGAACCGCTTGGGTTTATTCTTCGCATGGCAACAACTTTGTAAAAACGATGTTGCGCCTGATGAAAGAGCGGGGTGAGGTTGGCGTTATCGCTGATCAAGTCGGCGCGCCTACATGGGCTCATTCTTTGGCACAAGCCCTATGGCGTGCAGCCGATATTCGGGCTACCGGCGTGATTCATTGGACCGGTGCCGGGGCCGCTAGCTGGTACGATTTTGCGCAAGCCATTATGGAAGAAGGCGTGGCTTTAGGGCTACTGGATAAGCCAGCTACGATCAATCCTTTAACAACAGAACAATATCCAACCCCTGCGGCAAGGCCTAGTTACAGCTTGCTGTCGCTGGGCAGCACGTGGGATGCGTTGGATATGCAGGCAGCACATTGGCGTGTTGAGCTGCGTAATATGATGGGAGAACTTGTATGAGAAATATGTTGGTAACCGGTGCGGCAGGTTTTATCGGTGCGAATTTTGTTCGCTACTGCCGAGAACAATACCCACAAGACAATATCGTTGTCGTGGATGCATTAACGTATGCTGGTAACCCGCATAACCTTGATGGCGTCATAAACGAACATTGCACGTTGGTTGCAGCCGACATTAACGACACTGAGTTAATGATGACCCTGCTGCGCGAGAAGAAGCTCGACACCATTGTCCACTTTGCAGCAGAGAGCCACGTTGATCGATCGATAACCGGTCCGGATGCTTTTATCGAGGCGAACATTATGGGCACCTACAGTTTGCTAAAAGCGGCCCGTCAGGTTTGGCAAATCGAGGAGCAAGCGGTTGAGAATCATCATTTTCATCATGTATCTACCGATGAAGTGTATGGCACATTAGGTTCTGATGATCCTGCGTTTACAGAAGAAACACCGTACGCACCAAACTCGCCTTACTCAGCCAGTAAAGCCTCATCAGACTTTCTCGTGCGTTCTTATCATCACACTTATGGCATGAACGTCACCACCAGTAATTGCTCTAACAATTATGGTCCGTACCATTTTCCAGAGAAATTGATTCCGCTGGTGATACTCAATATTCTGCATGGTAAGTCATTGCCGATTTATGGTGATGGTAAAAACATTCGTGATTGGCTTTATGTTGAAGATCATGCACAGGGTATTGACTTAGTACTCAGAGAGGGCCGCGTTGGTGAAACTTATAACGTAGGTGGTTGCAATGAATGGACAAACATCGATATTGTTAAACTCATTTGTTCACTGATCGATAAGCGTTTTACCGGCAATGCCGACCTCAGAAATACCTACCCTGCATGTCCGGCATCTCAAGGGGAAGAGTGCGACTCATTAATTACGTACGTTACCGACAGAGCAGGGCATGACTTCCGTTACGCTATCGACACCGATAAAATTCGCAAGGAATTGGGTTACGAACCGAAAGTAACATTTGAAGTCGGCATCGAGAAAACCCTCGACTGGTATCTGGAAAATCCGCAGTGGTGGCAAGCTGTACTCGACGGTAGTTATCGAGATTCAGCTGACGCGGCAAAAGACAAGGATGTTTCTGACGCTGCTTAGTTGATGAACCGCTAGCTGTACCGTTTACAAGGTACGGCTAGCGGTGTTATTCAAATACCGATAAACGGCTGAATCACTTTTCCCATCATCCCGGAAAATTTTACCGGAGCATCGGTCGCTATTAGCGAAATACAAGGTATTTCTGAGTCGACTACCGGCTCGTGCAGATCGTCGTCGTCCAAGTCAGAAATATCCCCCGCATTAAATTGACCAAATTTGTCTGAGTAGGAACCACATACAATGTAGGTAAGCTCTCGATGCTTGTGTGTGTGTTCACTCATCGACAAACCTGGGGCTGCGCTGATCAGTTTGAATGCGCCGTCTTTGCGAGGTTGGTTGGTTAAATTAAACTGCTTCAAGCCCGGTGCAATGGTGCGCCACTTTAGTTGATCGATTGGTGCTGGCAACAGTCTGGCTAAAGGCCGTGGAATACCGTTGGTATTGCGGCTGCTGAGATCATCCTCAAGCGGTTTGGTTTTCGTTAGCTCTGCTTGCTGGGACGCTCTTTCGATGATGTTTTGTGGCAGTGTTTGTACTGTCGCAGGCTCGATGCGATCGAGCATGACTCCACCAACGGCATCGTGCAACTGCGCCCTGTGGCGACAATGCGGGCATACCGTTAGGTGACAGGCGATGAGCGTTTCCATCGCTTTAGACAAGGCGCCGACACTGTATTCCTGCAGAGTAGCCTCGGTTAAATGGTGGGTCAACATTTATTCAGACTCCTGCTCAGAAAATTCACTTCTCATTGTTTGCATAGCCAATCGGATTCTGGACTTTACCGTGCCAATTGGGATAGAGAGCCATTGCGCAATATCTCCATGCGACAATCCCCTGTAGTAAGACAAATGCATCACTTGTTGCTGATCCTGAGGTAACTTCGTTAGTGTTTTTTCGAGAATGCTCGATTGCTGGATCAGGTTTAGAGAGGCTTCCTGCGACACAACTGTGTCGTCCTCTTCCAGCATGTAATCGTCAAGCTCTACTTCTATTCTTGAATTACCGCGTAGGTAGTCGATCCTTCTGTTTCGCGCAATGGTGAACAGCCAAGTACTGGCGGCTGCCTTACCAGGGTCGTAACTTTGCGCTTTACGCCACACTGTAATCATAATTTCCTGAACCAGCTCTTCGGAGGTGTCTTCGTTCATGCCTTTTCCCATAAGAAAAGACTTCACTCGACCGGCGAAGTATGCGTAGAAATCGGCGAAAGCTGTTTCGTCTCGATCGCTGGCTATGGCTAGCAGATTGCGCTGCATTCGCTCATTGATAGACGCTTGTTCAGCTAGCTTCGTCGATTCCTGCAAGGTAGGTTCCATTAGTATCTGGTGTGCTTACGCATCAGTTTATGGCTTGGATCATTGTTGATCTATATGAGCTAACATTGCGTAGAACAGTTGTGATGAGATTGGTGCTATTACCTGTTCTATGAAAACAAAAAAACGGCTGCAAATCGCGGTCATTGGCAGCGGTGCAGCGGGTCTATCGGCGGCCTGGCTCCTGTCAAAAGCGCACAACGTCACGCTTCTGGAACGAGATAACAGGCTTGGTGGGCATGCTAACACCGTTGAGGCCCATTTGGCGCATCAGGACGGTACTCCCCGCAATTTGCCGATCGACACAGGTTTTATAGTTTATAACGAACCGGGCTACCCGAATTTTACACGCTGGATGGCGCAACTGGGCGTGCAGACACAAGACAGCGATATGTCATTTGCGGTGTCGCGTGAGAATGGCGGGTTCGAATATGCTGGCGGACCGCCGTTGGGCTTGTTTGCGCAGCCCACAAATTTATTCAAGCCACGTTTTTGGCTGATGCTCAAAGATTTGGCGCGTTTTTATCGCACAGCCAGACCAAAAATTAAAGAATCAAAAGACGCAACGCTGGGTGAATTTTTACAATCTCAGGGTTATTCAAAAGCGTTTTTGCAAGACCACTTAATGCCATTCGCCGCTGCTATTTGGTCCACATCGGCAGGTAACATGGCGCGCTACCCGGCGCAGGCGTTTATCGACTTTTGTGATAACCATGGGTTGTTGTTGTGGTTCAATCGACCGATCTGGCGAACGGTATCCGGCGGCAGCCGGCAGTACGTCAATGCCGTGGCCAGCGCAATTGGGACCGATAATGTTCGAACCAATTTTGCTGTGCGCACCATCAACCGTTCCGATTCGGACGTTACCGTTTTAAGTGAGAACGGAGAATCGCTAACGTTCGACCACGTAGTCATAGCTAGCCATGCCGATCAAGCCCTACAGATGTTGGAAAACCCCAGCGAGAATGAACAACGCTTTCTTGGTGCGTTTGAATACGAACCGAACGAGGTGGTGCTGCACACGGATACGCGGTATCTGCCAAAACGAAAGGCGGCATGGTGCAGTTGGAATTACGTTGAACTGCCAAACCAGTCCGGCGCTGGCGATAGCTCAGGTACGCTTGCTTGTGTCAGCTATTGGATGAATAAGCTACAAACGCTGCGGCAACCGGAGAACTATGTGGTTACGTTGAATCCATGTTTCCCAATAGCGTCCGATAAGATCGTATCAACTCAACATTATAAGCACCCTTTGTTTACAGAACTCACCGAAAACGCTCAGCAGAATCTTTGGCAGTTACAGGGAAAACAAAGAACGTGGTTCTGTGGCAGTTACTTTGGCGCAGGCTTTCATGAAGACGCTGTTAAATCCGGTTTCGATGTAGCTGAGCAGGTGGGTGGTGTTCAGCGCCCTTGGCAGCTGCCGGATATGCCAGAAGCGGCTGAGAACAGGCTTGCTTCGTGAAGTCACTGCATAGCGCTTTGTATGTGGGAGAGGTGTTTCATCGCCGTACCCAACCTACTGTGCACCAGCTGCGCTACCGCGTATTCTCCCTGTTGATCGATTTGTCTGAAGTGAGTCTGTTAACGGAACGATTGAAATGTTTTTCACACAATCGCTGGAACCTGTTCAGCTTTTATGACAAAGATTTTGGCGATCCGGCAGTTAAAGAAGAACTTGATACTTACGTTACTAGAAAACTTTTAGAGAATGGTATCAGTCAGACCCCTGCGCGCGTAATGCTCAGTTGTTACCCACGCGTGTGCGGTTATCAGTTTAACCCGCTAAGCCTTTTTTATTGTTACGACGAAAACAACACAATCTTTGCGATTCTGCATGAAGTGCACAACACGTTCGGTGAACGGCACGTCTATGTGCTGGCCGCCAACTTACCCGTTACAAGCGATGCAAGCCGCTGGGCAATTCAACACGCCGAGAAAGCATTGTTTGTTTCTCCGTTTGCTCACATGAATATGCGCTATCGCTTT
>CALDTX010000178.1 GCA_937923565.1 uncultured Granulosicoccaceae bacterium
GCATTAAAATCTGAAATGTCACAGGGGTTTCTGGGTGGGCTGTTGGAGTCGTATGGGTTCGACCCTTGCCCCACTTCCGCTGCATTGCTTAGACCGTCCATGTCGTCGTCTAGCGGTGCTTGATAAGCATTGGCATCAAAGACAAATTCGCTGCCGCTGCCAATATTTTGATTTCGCTGAGCCGTTGCAACACGCAAGTTGCTGCTTTCGGTTGAGAATAAAACAACATTAACAAAAGACACACTGTTTTCAGTGGCGACGCCACTGGCTGTCCATTGATTGGCATTGCGCGTTAACGTCAGTGCTGTGCCATTTAACGTAGCAGTTGCATGCAGTTGGTCGAGTAAGGCCTGATCTGTCCAGTCGATATAACTCGGTAAGTCGATGCGCAGTGTAACCGGCACGGTTACCAAGGGTTCTGCAGGACTGCTAGCGTCTAAAGGATCAGAGTCGCTGTTACGCTCGGCCAAATTAAAATGGCCGTCGCCATCGTCATCGAAGGCAGTATTAAAATCGCTGTTAGAAAACTGTGCTTGGGCTGAAGATGCATCTGCAGCAACCGTTAACACTTGACTGGCTTGTGCCAGACGCAACACCCTACCCTGATACGACTCAGACCAACTCACCAAAATGGTTGGGCTACTGTTAGCAGCGATCGTTGAACTGCCTGTCCATTGGCCAGTATCGCCGTCTCGATCCATGGCAATGACTTCACCATCTACCGATACAGTCAACGAGAGTGCGTTTTGATCGATAGCTCGTACTTGGGCGATCAGCAGTGGTGGCTCCATTGCTAAGGTGGCCTGGCCATCAGCTTGAACTGCAACCGAGCCTGATCGGTTGACATCACAAGCTTGCAGTAACCACAGAACCGCTATGAGTAAAACGATGTTAGTACGCATTTACTTACCGCTCCTTGATTCTGCTAACCACAATTTACTGCCATACCGTGCTTAAAGCGGGTCGACAGTTATGGTTAAAGGAATGTTTGGGCCAGTAGCACCTGTACTGCCTCCGCCGCTGGATGAGCCACCGGCAGAACCGGCCAAAACGCCAATAGCGACGAGTCCAAGCACGCCATAAATAATTTTACGTGACGTCGACATTGGCGCTGGTGGTGGAGGTACATCCGGTGCAGCAACAACTAACGATTCGTCGGTTAAAACGCGATCGAAAGGGTCGAACGCGAAACCCTCAACGGCACGGTTACCGCTTTCATCACGAGCCTCGATGTAATATTGAACAACACTGGCGATGGTTTGGCTGGTGTCTACCGACGCTGTGTAGATATCAGTGCTCTGAATGTTGGACATCGGCGCTGAATTGAACGCGCCATCAGACCCTAGCCGATAGTGCAATGTTGCACTGGCCACAGAGGTCGCATCGGTTATGGAGGCAGAGAAAACCTGAGTTTCCCCACGAACACCTTCGTCCACCACAACCAACGTAATCACCGGTGCATCGAAATCATTGGATTGCGCAAACACAGCGTTTGGCAAAATAGCCAGCGAGCTAATCAATAACTGTATGGCGGCCGTTAACAGAGCTACAGCTCGATTAACTTTGCTAGTTAGCATAAATATTCTCCGTTCTACCAACTGATCACAGACCAGCCATCAGGGCCACGCTTACTCGAGAGCGTTATATTCGACAGTTCAGCTGGTGGTGTTGAATCTCGACCATCTGATCGAACTATATTAAGTATTTTCAGTTTACCGGTAATTGTTGCTTCAGCGTTGTTTGTCGCCACATTCGAAATTCTACTTTCAATCGTCCGACTGTTTTCAAACAATTGCAACAGCTGCTGTACACGTTGACCTGATTGCGATGTCAGTGCAATCACCTTGCTAATGTCTTTAGCAGTAATAGCATTACGCAAATCCAAAAATTTGCTGTATACAAGTTGGAAATCTTCGTCGGAAACCTCCGTCGATTGCACCGTTGTTGGGGTGATTTGTAAATTATTTCTGGCCTCGGCTGCTTGCTGTCTGCGTTCTGCATCCGCCAATGCAGCTCTTTCAGCCGCTTCAACTCGCTGACGCTCTGCTGCTATAGCCTCTTGCCTTGCGCGTTCCGCCGCTCTGCGTTCGGCTGCCGCAGCCTGTCTCTGTGCAGCGGCCTGCCTATCCAGTTCAGCCTGCCTTTGAGCAGCAGCTTGACGTTCTTGCTCGGCTTGCCTTTGAGCAGCAGCTTGACGCTCTTGTTCAGCTTGCCTTTGAGCAGCAGCTTGACGCTCTTGCTCTAGCTGCCTTCGCGCAGCTTCTTGTCTTTCCTGTTCAAGTTGTCTCTGTGCTGCAACCTCTACTTCTAATTGAGCTTGCCTCTCTACAGCCGCCTGCCTTTCTAGCTCCGCCTGCCTTTCTAGCTCCGCCTGCCTTTCTAGCTCTGCCTGCCTTTCAAGCTCTGCCTGCCTTGCTAACTCTGCCTGCCTTTCTAGCTCTGCCTGCCTTTCTAACTCCGCTACGCGCGCCGCTTCTGCTGCGTTATCAGATGATCCGGCAATATCAACACTTAAACCACTACGCAATTGGGCAATCTGAAATTCGACTGCCGTAAACTCAGGCTCTCCATAACCATAAAGCGTGCGATCCATGTTCAGCAGAATGGACTCCGCTGCATCGAGTTGCCCCTGGGCTACTAGACTATTAAGTTCATTGAGCTGCAGCTTAAACTGCTGCGACAAAGGAACACGGCCATCGCTCGCCGGTGTTAATGTTTGCTCGCTAGCGACAGAGTCAGATTCGCCGGCCACATTGTCGCCTGGCTGCACAGTAAGGCTGTCATTGGGTGTCGGCAACGTTGCCGTATCCGGTTGAACGGTGTTTTCTACCTGTGTTGCAGTGGTAGCTAGCGAAGGCTGTTGCTCACCCACGAAACGGTTGTAAACAAACACTGCAGCTGCAGCAATCAACAGAATACAAGCGATTATCGCCATAACCCAACGGGCAGAGTTTGAGCGAGTATCTTGACCGGCGTAGCCAACAACCCCTTCGTTCCAATCTGCAGAAAATTCTTCGTCGTTACGCTTTGATTTACTGGAACTTGCACCGGCGTCTAAAAAATCGAAATCGTCTTTAAGCGCTGCGTGTTGGTCAACTTTCGCAGGCCCCGATTCCGATATAGGCACAGGTTTGCGAATAATGGGCATTGCTGACTCTTTCGCAGCTTTATGCATAGGGCGCGCGGCGCTGTTTGCCGCATCCTCATCGAGGAAATCGAACATTGCGTCGTTGTCTAACGTTTTCTTTTCAGAATCCGGATTCGGCATAAACAAGTTCACGAGCGAGATTGGAGAATTGACCGAATTTGCACAAAACGGACATTTCTGACTGAAATCGCATGATAGCGGATAAAGCCCCTACTACGCTTAGGTAAAAATGCAGGGTTGAACGCTGTATTATCTAATCAGATTACACTATAGATATACAAAGTGCTTATTTTTCAGTAGATTACCAGAATATTGGAAGGATTTTCGTTAGCTACGTCTCGGAACTCCGAGATGGTTAATACATGAACTGCAAGATTACCGATCTCAATTTTGCAGATTGAGCAGCCAATTCTCTTCGGGCAAACCAAGCCAGTTTCGCGCAGGAAAGCCCAATTGCAATTGTACCGCCGTATCCGGGCCTTCCAGCAGATAGGCTCCTTCCTGCAAAACCACCCATTTTAGCGCCGAATCCTGGGAACTATAAGGTGCGTGGGTAGTGCGTGGGTCTGCAAAAAAGCCGACTTTGACTGTATCGCCATTGATATCAAACCAGGTGGCCATGGCCGTTTGCGGGCTAACTCGTGAACGCGCAAATGCGCTTTTGCGTTGCTCAAGTATCGGATTACTAATGCGACTGGCTGCCTGCACGACTCGGTGAATACGATGACCATTATTATCGAAACTTAACAAAATTCGCTGCGCGGCCCAAGCTTGAGAACCTAACACTACAAATAGGCCACACGCTGCCAATAGAGAGCAAACAAAGCTAAACCGTTTTTTGATAATGATCATTGTACGTTCAGCTCCCAGCTCCAATTAAAAACCCCGTTGTGCGGCGGTTTCTTTTTTATTAAGCCACTGACGTCACTAACGGTTAAATCCAGCTGATACATGCCCGCGGGCAGTCGCAATGTAATCGCAGAGCTGCTTCCTTGCGAACCAATAATTTCCTGACCATCGAGAAGCCATTCCACTGACTGTATCCCATTTTCGAAGACGGGCTCCACGTCGAAATTAGCGCTTTCGCCAGCAGACAAGGTTAAGCTACGCCGCACGGGCGAAAATGCTTTTATTGGGTTTGTCATACCGTAAACGCTCAGTGCCCACTGCTCGCTATTAACCGGCCCTAGCGGTTCACCATAGCTGCGCATTTTACTGTTGCTGGTGGGTCTGAAAAAACCACTTTCCTGATAAAACGCACCTTCAAACACGCCGACCCCCGCTTGCCCTTCTATTGTTGGAACAGGCTTTGAGCTATCGATCCAGTGAGCCCAAGGTACGCTCGTGGCATCATTCAAACGCGAGACATTAGCAAACCTGCCTTCAAAGTACTCACCCGATGCCAGTAGTGGCACCAAACTATCGACATACTCATCGGCCAAACCAGCCAAACTGTGCCCCATTTCGTGCAATGCGATATCCATCCAACTTGACGACGCTATGGCAACGCTGCCACCACTACCGCCATACCGCGGATCGTTTACCAGTAAAACTATTTGATCAAAGTTAGGGTATTCCTCTAACGCTACATCAAACATCGCTAATTGATCACCGCAGATAAGCCGTTGTACCGCCAAGCAAAAATAGGCGGTGTCGAACGCTGTGTCTCTGATATCAGCGTTCGCGTTGTCATCGATACCGGAGTCAATCGATGGTGTTTCAACGGTATGAATGTTCCACGCATGCAGGTGTTTGGACATACCAACGTCTTGCTGCATGAGTTCGATTAACGCCTCGGCATCCTTTCTGAATGTGTGTTGCTGATCGCCTCGATAGCCATCGCCCAGGATGACCAAATGAATACCCTCACCTTGTTTCTGGCCCTGCAAGGTTCTACCACGTCCGGACGCTGTTTTTGGGTACAGGGTTAGCGGTACTATTTCACGGGATACTCGGCCCCGTTTGTCGGTCGCAACAATAACCAGATTGATTTCAGAAACATCAGCGACGTCTGTCACGGATACACGAATAGTGCTGCCTGCTATTTCAGTGTTAACAAAGTTATTCGGCTCCACCTTTAAGCTAACGCCATCGCCGTCTGGGTCGTCAGGAAACACATTGACGCTCACTATTTCTAAGGCATCCAGCTCTGATGGAAACTGCTCTACGTTAAGCGTTGGCGCATCGTTGATGTCGATAACTTCAATGCTTACGCCGGAAACTACGCTTTGCATACCGTCGGGGTCGCTTACGCTAAACGAAATATTTTCAAACAAGCCAACATCAGCCTGCGACGGCGAGCCACTTAAAGCGCCTGTTTGCGCACTTAGTGTGAGCCAATCGGGCAAATTAACGGCACTGTATTGCAATGGATCGTTGTCGGCATCAGTGGCTTCAAGCTGACTAAAATAAGGCGCTCCTTGCTCCACAGCACGCGCAACTTGATCAAATAGAACTGGCGCATCATTTACGTTGGCGACATTTATCGTTACTACCGCTGAAGTATTCGAGCCGGTGGTGTACACAAAGACGTCAGTGCCAAAAAAGTCGAGGTTTGGCGTATACGAGAAATCGCGAGAGCCTGTTTGGTGCGTTAGCTGGCCGTTATTGGGCACACTGATAATGGAAAAATTGGCGTTCAGTAAGGACCCAGACTGCGCGTCGGCCGCTAATTTTAGTTGCCCGGTAACGCTTTGTTCTTCGATGGTAGCAATTTCGAAATCAACCGGCACCAGCGATTGAGCACCTGCTGTTGTGGAACCACTGGTGGTAGACCCGCCAGCGTCTGAGCCAGCGGTATTGCCGTCTGACGATAAGGTTCCACCACTTGAACCCCCACCACTGGTATTTCCACCTGTACTGCCTCCAGCATCGGTGTTTGATCCTGATGGCGATCTACTGCCACAGGCACTGATCATAAAGACACACAAACACAGTGCTAGCAGATGCATGCACCTGTGCTTAGAGCGTGTGTGATTTACAACCTGGGTGTAATCCATCTATCGCCTTTAAAACTGATTCGTTCCATCTTAAATCGCGAACGATTACGTAGATCCTATAGCTATGAACGTTCCGGATTAAAGGAGTTCAATGACTGATTGCGTACGCGATGCTATAAGTCTCGCCTATCCATGGCTTGCTCGATGTAAATTTTACGTAAATTTTTAGCTACAGTACCCGGCTTTCCATCACCTATATCGGTACCGTCGATATTAACGACCGGCATTACGAATAGTGACGCACTTGTAATGAACGCTTCCTGCGCTTCTAGCGCCTCCTGAACAGTAAATGCCCGCTCCTGAACGGTATAACCGGCTGTTTCAGCAAATTTGAGCACGGCGGTGCGTGTAATACCGCTGAGTATTTCGTGACCAAGCTGCCGGGTGATTATTTGCTTGCCGTTGGTCACTATATACGCATTATTGGACGTACCTTCGGTAATAAAACCATCTTCTACCAACCAGGCATCGTGCGCGCCTTTTTGCTTGGCTTCGTGCTTTGCCATATTTGGCGCAAGCAATCCGACGGTTTTGATATCGCGTCGTTTCCAGCGGATGTCTTCAACAGTGATCACTTTTATGCCAGTGTCGGCAATCGGGTTGTTCAGTATATTTTTGGTTTGCGTAAACATCACTAGCGAAGATTGCATTCCAGCCGGATAGCCAAAATCTCGATCGGCAACGCCGCGCGACACTTGCAAATAAATCAGCCCTTCCTCAAGGCCATTGAGCTCAAGCAGTTTATGTTGTGCGTCGGTTATTTCCTGATCGGAGCACGGTGGCGCCATTTCTAATTCAGATAATGACCGGCTTAAACGACGCAAATGCGCGTTGTTATCCACCAGATTGCCTTGCAAAACCGTAGACACTTCGTATACCGCATCCGCAAAAAGAAAGCCACGATCAAAAACCGATACCTTGGCGTTTTCCTCGGCAACAAACTCGCCATTTACATAAACAATTCTGCTCATTTTCTAATAAAGTCTTTTTCTGTTTCCAAAGTGCCGCACTATCGAAATGACGGCATACGTATTTATGCAACCAGCGTTTCTTGCAATTCTCGCAAGGAGCTGACGGCAATTGTAGGTTCCCGTAGCTGCGCTGGCCAGTAGTCATTGTGCGGATTAAACCACGCAGTTGCGACACCTGCGTTATGGCCACCCTGCACGTCTGCCTCCGGATTATCGCCTACATGCAGCATGTTTTGTTTGCCCAGATTCAAATTCCCCAGACAAACTTCAAACATTTGCGCATCAGGCTTGGGTGCATTGTTCAAAGTTGCGTGCTGGATATCATCAAAGTAATGCGCAATACCCACAATTTCTAAGTCGGCGTTGCCGTTTGTAATCGCAGCAATTTTAAAATGCGCTTTTAAAGCGCTAAGTAGTTCATGCACGCCTTCATAAAGCGTTACTGAGCTTCGGGCTCGGTAAAACACGTCAAACGCTTCTTCCGCCACTGCAGCGCCGTAACCTCCCTGTGCCAGATAAACTTGCAAAACCTGCTGGCGCAATGCCGACACATCGTTCATTAGCTCAGGCTGCGCAATCACGGTTTTTTGCCGAATTTCTACAAGCGTTTGTTTGCTTGCGATATCAGACAACTTTGGCGCGTTTTTTTCTATCCAGTTACTTAATACAACTTCTGCACTGGCGATAGCTGAAGCACAGTCCCACAGTGTGTCGTCCAGATCGAACGACACCACTTTGATTTGTTCCAAATTAAGCATGGTTTCAATTAATTTTTTTGCTAGTGATTAAGAAGCGCTTTAAGCATCGCTTGAGTCTGCTGCGTCAGCCGCCACCAACATCACGTGCATCCGTCTGGGGCCATGCGCACCGATCTCAATGGTTTGTTCTATGTCGCCTGTTCTTGAAGGACCCGTTATAAAGTTAACAGCACGCGCATTCTGCTTTTCCTTGCGTACAATTGACCAGACATCTTCTAAATGGTTTAACACTTGACTCTCATGTACAACCACAAGATGATTCTCCGGCAAAAAGCCCAAAGAAGTTGGCGAGCCTTTATCACTGGCAAGTACAATACTACCTGTTTCAGCAACACCTGCAATACAGGCAGTAACACTGCTTTGCTCTTTGCCGCTGGCAGCTCCAATGTTCACCCGTTGCGCCCAATCAAGATCTGCAAGCGCGGGTGCAACACTTAAGTCGCCTTCTATACCGTGTTCCTCAAGATACCAGTCAACAGCGGCAACCACATCGCTAGTGCTTTGTAGTCGCACAACGCTAATTTGAACCGACTCCATTTTCTCGATGAAATTTTGAACACGATCAGACGGTAAAACCGGCTGGGTGTGTTTACGCGGGTTTTTAATGCGGGTTGCAACGACATCATCTGCTGCAACCGCACCTTTAGCCGCGCGAATGCGTCCAAGAATCGCATCACGTGCACTCATGATTTTTCTGCCTTATAACGGGCCATAAACGTAGCCTTGTTTTGCGGCACCGGCATGTCACGGCTTTTCGTCCAGGCACCTGCCAAAGGCAAACGTTGAATTGAACCGCGCTTGCCACCCAACAGGTTTAAAAACCAAACCGCTGCCGCTGTCGATTTACGGTAGAGCGACGGTCGTTTGACAAACCAAGCCCACAACGCGATGCCATATCGTGCAGTCGATGTCTGCAATTGTTTTTCGAAGGTCGTTTGGCGATGTTTTCGTAATAGATCGGGCAACGGAATACTCATTGGACACACTTCTGCGCAGCGTCCATTTAACGTGCAGGCGTGGGCTAAGTCGGGCGCGTTTTCTATGCCAACCATAACCGGCGTAACCACTGAACCCATTGGTCCGGGGTATACCCAACCGTATGAATGACCACCCACTGAACCATACACTGGGCAATGATTTAAACAGGCACCGCAACGGAAACATCGCAGCATCTCTTTGAGATCACCGGCATACATTTCAGTACGTTTGTTATCGACCAACACCACATGGAAGTTTTCTGGGCCATCTAAATCGTCTTCCTGTTTAGGTCCTCCCATAAAACTCGTGTAATTAGAGAAATGTTGGCCGGTTGCACTGCGCGCCAACAAACGCAACAAGCAACTGGCATCCTCCAAGGTAGGAACGACTTTCTCGATACCAGCAATAACGATGTGTGTTCGTGGTAATAGCGACGACAAATCACCATTGCCTTCGTTGGTAACAAGAACATGATGGCCAGTCTCAGCCACCAAAAAATTAGCGCCCGTAATACCAACATCAGCGTTTTGAAATTTATCCCGCAGCACCTGTCGCGCTTCATTAACGAGGTCGACTCTGTTTTCGAGTTTTTCGGTTAAACCATATTGTTGATGGTTCTCGTGAAACAGCTCTGACACTTGTTGCTTGGTTTTATGAATTGCCGGCGCAATAATATGGCTAGGCGGTTCTTCAGCTAACTGAATAATATATTCACCCAGATCCGTTTCTACGGTATCAATGCCAACAGCTTCTAAAGCGCTATTAAGCTCGGCTTCCTCACTAACCATCGATTTGCCTTTAATGACATGCTTGGCATTTTCCTGTTGGCAAATTTCCACAATGATTTGGGCGGCCTGTTCCGAACTTTCAGCCCAATGTACAGTGCCGCCTTTTGCCTGAACCGCGCTTTCGTAGGCAAGCAAATAATCGTCAAGGTGGTCGAGTACATGGTTCTTAAGCGCTTTGGCTTCTTCACGAATTTTCGACCATTCCGGCAATGCAGCAACCGCTTCTGAGCGTTTGCCAATAAAGCCAGTTTTGGATTGAGCCAATGCCTCTTGCAACTGCACATTATGCAAAGCACTTGTGGCATTCCTTTTAAATTGCAGCGATTCTGCTTTCATGAGTTGTCTTTTTCTCCGATGGCCGGCACATCGCCCATACCGGCTAGAATTTCCGCCACATGATAGACCTTGGTGGTTTGCTGCAAACGGTTCAACCTGCCGCTGATGTTAAGCAGACAGCCCATGTCGCCACCCAACACAACATCAGCTCCCGATTGTTTTATTAACGCGGCCTTGTCAGTCACCATGCGCTCAGATATATCAGGGAATTTCACACAGAAAGTGCCACCAAAACCGCAACAGACTTCAGTATCTTGCATTTCTGACACATGCAGGCCTTCCACTTGCGACATCAGCTTACGCGGTTGGTCTTTAATGTTGAGTTCACGCAGTCCGGAGCAACTGTCATGGTAAGTGACTGTGTGAGCAAACTTTGCGTGAACACTTTGGTAGTTCATGACTTCAGTCAAAAAGGACGTTAGTTCATAGCAGCGCTTAGAGAATTGTTCTGCCCGTTTTTTCCACGGCTGATCGTCAAACAAACTGACATAATGATCGCGTAGCATGCCAGCACATGAGCCTGAAGGGGCCACGATATAGTCGAAGAGTTCGAACGCTTCGATCGTACGCATGGCGATTTCTCGAGTATTGCGTTGATCACCACTGTTATAAGCGGGCTGGCCACAGCAAGTTTGGCTTTCGGGCACCGACACTTTGGCTCCAGATTGCTCCAGAAGCTTAATGGCAGCGAATCCGACATTAGGACGGTATAAATCGACCAAACAGGTTACAAATAGACCAACGTGCGGAGTTTCGATCATCTTGCTTGCCCAAAAGCCAAGAGTTTCCCATCCACTCTATACTGTGTCAAACGATTACCGATATTTGAGCATACAAAAATGCTGCACTTGAGCTGCACAAAGAACACGCAACAACGCATCGCAGTTATTCATCACCCAGCGGCCCGACCTGATGTCCCCAACATCCTGTTTTGCGGCGGATTTAACTCCAATATGCTCGGTAATAAAGCGCTCTTTCTAGAGCAAATGTGTTTAACACGGGGCTGGGGCTACACCCGTTTTGATTACCGCGCACATGGCCAATCTGACGGCGAACAAGGCGAACACGACTTAAACGACTGGCTAGACGATACATTGCAAATAATCGATTGGCTGGCCACGCCACAATTGATCGTTGGATCGTCGATGGGTGGCTGGCTAGGCGCTTTGGCCCACATTGAACGCCCAACCGCCGTAATCGGTTTAATCACCATTGCAGCAGCACCGGATTTTCCAACAGACCTAATTTGGCCATCGCTCAGCGAATTAGAGCAAAACCAGTTAAATACAGGCCAAGCCATACGTGTTGGCAATAACTACGACAACAAGAAGTGGGTATTTAGAAAAAATTTGTTTGATAGTGCTAATAATTTGTCGATGTTTTCGACAAACCGGTGCAAATTAATTTGTTGTCCAACGCATTTTTTGCATGGCACTAACGACACCGATATCCCGTTTGAGTACTCTGAAAAAATGTTTTCTAGCATTGGTTCCCAGCAAGCCATGCTGACACTGGTTAAAGGCACTGATCATCGCTTCTCGGGCCCTTTAGAATTAAACATCGTTGCCAACGCCATTGACGCAATGGTGATGACTTTATCCGAATCTTAACAAACGCAGGAAACGCCAAATGATCCAAGAACCACCCCTTATAACCATTGTTGAAAACCAAAATGATCACGCCACAACACTTGCGCTTAGTCAGGCGTTCCAATCCATTCCCACAAGCTTCATCGTTGACGCAATGAACGGTGGCGGCGCAATGCACAAAGACATCAAACCGTGTTCACCGGATCAATTGCCAAGCAATGTCTGTGGCCCTGCACTCACATGCGATTGTGGTCCAGGTGATATTCTCGGATTATTGGCCGCCTTGGCCGAAGTACAAAAAGGCGATGTGCTGGTGATGTCAACAGGCGAATGGCTGGGCTGTGCCTGTGTGGGGGATCGCGTTATCGGCATGGCAAAAAATGCCGGAGCAGCAGGTTTTATTTGCGATGGTGTGGTGCGTGATATCGATGGGATCAACGAGGTAGGACTTCCGGTGTTTTGCCAGGGTGTTTCTCCCAATTCACCAGTGGCTAAAGGGCCATGTGTTGTAGGCAATCGAGTTCTTGTTGGAGGCAACAGTATCGACACTGGCGACATTGTAGTTGCGGACAAAGATGGCGTGGTTATCGTGCCGCTACATCAGGCAAACGATGTGCTTGCTCGCATTGATAAAATAAAAGAACTCGAAACGCAATTGGATGCAGAGGTGGAGCAAGGGCTTGCCTGCCCCGAGTGGGTTCGAACCTTATTGGCTAGTGAGCAAACCGTGAGAATCAAGCGCCGTTAGAAGCGTACCACTAGCGTTGCAATGCACCATTTATGGCTATACCAGCGTATTGGGCAGATAAGCGAATTCTTTCAAAGCGACATGTTGACTTCTGTTTTGCAGTAAGTCTCGCATGTCGATCAGGCTCGATATCGCAAATCCCTGTATGTAATCTATTCCAATTGTATGCAGCATTTGCGCGGTAGCATTGTCTTCAACAGCTTCGGCTACGGTTTTTATACCTAAGCGTTCACTCAGCATATGCATTGATTCAACGATTGTTCTCACGCAGGGGTCATGCAATAGCTGCGTAATCAGAGCATGATCAATTTTCAGGTAATCGATAGGCAGTTTTAGCACATCGACCATCGACGATTGCCCGCGACCGAAATCATCCAAGGCAAACTGCACGCCCAGCGCCGACAAACTGTCCATAAACTGAATCAGCTCAGACAGATTTCTAATTGCAGTTGTTTCGTTGATCTCCAAACAAAGACTATCGTGCGGTATCGAAGATGATTCAATACGCTTTAGTATTCGGTCTAGCGTGACTCGATCGCCCAAAGAGCTTGCCGATAAATTTATATTGAATGCGATTTTACTTTGTTGCTGAGAATCGCTCGTACTTTCCCGCTCGTTTAACGTCAGTTTTTCAAGCGCAGATAAACTATTGCTAACAACCCAGTAGTCCAGTTCCCGCATTAGATCGTACTGTTTTGCCATTGGTAGAAAATCGCTGGGTTCCAGCAGCTCTCCGTCTTCACATTCCAAGCGAAGCAAAACTTCGTAACGGCCTGTGTCGTCAGATTGATCAGCGCTGACAATAGGCTGCATCAGTAATCGATAACAATTAGATTTCAGCGCGTTTCTAATCATTGAGAGTCGCTGCAGTGTTAAACGCTGAGAGACACTACATTCATTAGAGAAGTAAGACTGATTGCGACCGTTGTTTTTAGCGGTGTAACACGCATTGTCAGCAATTGACATAAGCTGATCAACACTTTCGATATCTTCATCGAGCTGGGTTATCCCGATACTTGCACCAATTTTAAATTGCTGCCCTTCCCAGGAAAAACTATACAAAACAATCGCATTGATAATGGCATCGGCAATCTTTTTAGCCGATTCGCCGTCAGCATTGAGTAACAGGCAAAATTCATCACCACCCAGACGACCCATGTACTCATCGGCTCTGACGTGCTTGCGCATTAGATCAGCAAGCTCTCTTAATAGCTGATCACCCGCAGCATGACCGGCAGAGTCGTTTACGTTTTTAAATTTATCTAAATCAATGAAGCACAAGGAACGTACTTGATCGGAGTGGTCAAGGTTTTCGCACACCATCCCTAATTGGCGTTCAAACTCACGCCGATTCAAAACGCCGGTGAGATCATCGTGCTTAGCCAGGTGGGCCAATTGGCCTTCAATTAGTACATGATCGGTAATATCGCGGCTACAGCCTAAATAGCCCAGGAAACGGCCGTGATTATCGTAGTCGGGCTCTGCCACCACACGAACGTGTAAGGTTTGACCATCATGATTAAGCGTCAAAACCTGATCAATGGATTCTCGGTTTTCCAACGCTCGCGCGTGCGCGTCAATTTCAGGGTGAGGGTCGAAATTGGTAGTGAGAAACTCGATTCGATGCAAACCTTTACGATCCTGAAACGGATTTCCGGAAATATTGAAATCCGTACCCTCACAGAATACATACTTGAGCTGCGCATCCAGCTGCCAATACCAATCGGCCGCCAAACGAGCCAACACGATTAAACGTCGTCTACCTAAGGCTTCAGAGCCGTTGAATTCAGATACATCTTGCCGATTCACCGTACATCCTTGCTTTGAGATTTTATTGTTATTGCAAGCTTTTTCGGCAAGTGAAAGAAAAAGTTAGATGAAAAAACGCTTGTCTATTCACAATTATCGCGACAATGTGCTCGTTGCACGCTTAAAGCACGCAATCAGTCATAAATAAATGCACTAATGGCCCTTTCTACGCGCAGAGCGCTGAGCAATTTCCAAATACTGAATAATAAGCAGCTAGGGTACAATGATGTTTTCAGCTCCCCTATCGAATGACAATGAATGATCTATTAAATCTTATTGGTTCATCAGGCATCGTTGCCGTGGTTTTTGTACTTCTGGCAATCTTCATTGTAAAAAGTACTGTCATCGTTGTGGCACAGGGTATGGAATATACGGTT
>CALDTX010000179.1 GCA_937923565.1 uncultured Granulosicoccaceae bacterium
AACACAAACAACGAGACACAACTGGTTACACTACTGCAGCGGGCTTTAGACTATGGCAGTGGCGTTATAAAAGTTGGCACTAGCGCAAAAACTGAAATGTTGTATTCCACAAAACGCGCATGCAGCAATTGCCAACGCAGCTTTGCTGAACTCGATCCACGCATGTTCTCGTACAATTCCAAACATGGTTGGTGTGAACAATGTTATGGCACCGGTGAAACCATTCAAGGGTTTGATGAAACACAAACCGGAGAGGAAAAAAGTTGGGATAAACAAAATGATGAAAACGAGCCTAAACCTTGTAAGCATTGCAAAGGTGCTCGGCTAAAACCGGAGTCTTTGTCTGTTTATTTCAACAAACAAAATATTGCGCAATTTACGGCACTTTCCATTCAGGATGCAATGCAACATTTTAAAAAAATAAAGCTTAATGATCGAGCAGCGCTCATTGCTCGAGATAGCTTAACCGAACTTACTGGCCGTTTAAATTTTCTCGATGAAGTGGGTTTGTCTTACTTAGCACTAGACAGAGCAGCGCCAACATTAAGTGGTGGCGAAGCACAGCGCATTAGGCTGGCAGCACAGTTGGGTTCTAATTTGCGAGGCGTCTGTTACATACTCGATGAACCCACCATCGGTTTGCATCCGCGCGACAACCAGATGCTACTTAGCACATTAGAAAAACTGCAAGGTAAAGGCAACACCATTGTGGTGGTAGAGCACGATGAAGAAACCATCAGTCACGCAGACCATATTATCGATATTGGTCCAGGAGCTGGCGTCAGAGGTGGCGAAGTGGTGGCCAGCGGCACCGTCACGCAAATAAAACGAAATAAACAATCAACCACTGGGCGAATGTTGGCAAACCCGTTAAAACACCCCCTGTATAAGCCACGGGGTAAGGCGGAAAACCAACTGAGCATTGTTAGCGCTAACTTGCATAATTTAAAAAACGTTTCGATATCGCTGCCGTTAAATCAACTGGTTTGTGTATCGGGCGTTTCTGGGTCCGGCAAAAGCACACTGATACGCGATGTGGTTAATGACAACCTACGCCCGTTGAACACGCAAAAGCGCAATCGTAAGTTGTCAAAGTTTATTGGCTGCAAAACCATCGATGGCTGGCAAAGCATCCACCGAGTTTTAGAAGTTGATCAAACACCGATAGGAAAAACGCCACGCTCCTGCCCTGCCACCTATATTGGTTTCTGGGACAACATACGACGACTATTCGCCGACACTACCGAAGCTCGTATTCGCGGCTACAGTGCGAGTCGATTCTCATTCAATGTATCTGGCGGACGCTGCGCTGAATGTGATGGTCAAGGCATGCAAAGAATCGAAATGAATTTTCTGCCGGATGTTAAGGTGCCCTGCGAATCGTGTAATGGCGCACGCTTCAACACAGAAACGTTATCGGTTCTTTATAAAGACCGTTCCATTGGCGATGTATTGAATATGAACATCGATGATGCGGTCGAATTCTTCAGCGCGCATGAATCGATACACCATGCACTTAAACTCATGCAAGATGTCGGTTTAGGCTATTTAACACTTGGGCAGCAAAGCCCAACGTTAAGTGGCGGTGAAGCACAACGGATTAAACTGGTTAGTGAATTAGCCAAAGCCAAGCCTGTACTCAAAGACAGCAGTGGCCGCTCAGCGCCGCTTATCCACACGTTATATATTCTTGATGAACCTACCGTTGGTTTGCACATGGCAGACGTTGAAAAACTCATTCACGTGCTGCACCGGCTTGTGGATGCCGGTAATTCGGTATTCGTTATCGAACACAATCTGGATATTATGGCTGAGGCCGATTGGATGGTAGATATGGGGCCAGAAGGTGGCAATGGCGGCGGTAAAGTGGTTGCCCAAGGCACGCCAGCCAAAATTGTGGGCTCAAAGCGATCTGCAACAGCCCCATTTTTAGCTCAATTATTTAACCGCTAAGCCAGACACCATGGGCCTTGGAGCCCAGGGCTACAAATAACCCTGTCAATAAATCAGCAGGGATGGAATGCATTTTGCGTATCGGTTCACAGTTTTGTAAATCGATACGCGAATGCAAATGCAACATCTTTTCAAAGACTCAGCGCTGAAGCGCTGTGTAGCTGAACTCATAAACGACGGCCCCTTACAGCTGGCAACGCTTGCAAGCGCTGCGGGTGCAGTTTTATTGAGTAGCTCATTCATACAACAGCTGCCACCGACAGCTGTCGAGCGGCACCTTGTCAGCGCTTACGCAACCATCAAAAGTTCCGCATCGAACTACCAGCGCCAGTGGCAAAGCATGACAAGCATGCCCGCAACACCGTGGTTGCATCCTGAGCTTTTGCAAACACAGCAAACGCAAAGCGCCGTGACTTCGAAACACAAGTTCGCGCAGATGGAGCGCTCAGATAAGATCAATTCGCTTTTTCTCATTGATATAACAAACAACGATTTCGTGTTTGCACGACGCTACCGTGGCGAACAAACAGCACCGAGTTTGAGCGCTTACAATGCACTACCACTTTTGTCTGCCGCAGTTAATCCAATGCATTTCGGGGTAAACACGCTGGATAAATTTGCGCACGACAAACCAGTTTCAGATCGTTTAACAAACAGTGAGTCATTCACAGTTATTCTTGACCCGGGGCATGGCGGTAGTGATCCGGGCGCTGTAAGCCATAACGGATTACAAGAGAAAGCACTCACATTAGAAATTGCCGCGAAGGTTGCGAACATTCTGGACAAGCAGCAAGGTATTAACGTGATCTTAACGCGCAACTCCGACGAAGGCATGTCTCGGCAAGAACGCTTGAATAGAGTCACCCGCAATCAAGGAGACCTGGTTGTATCGTTACACCTAAATCACCTTCCTCAAACAGAGCTTAATTTAGTCGAAACCTATTTTGCAGGCCCCAAGAACATCGTAGAAAGCCTGCAGAAACGAATGGCAGAATCCGCTACTGGCATGATAAAAATTTCCAGCCAGGCTGATCGTCGCTTATCGCACTCCACAGCAGGCGTTGACCTTAGCTTTACAAAGGGTTCAAAGAAGATTGCCAGCTTGCTGCAAGAACGCGTGTTCAATACAGTGAAACAATCGAATCCAAACACCAAAAATGCCGGTGTTAAACAGGACACACTGTACATGCTGACACGCAGCTTTACACCCGGGGTGCTCATTGAGATCAGCTGTTTGAGCAATGAACATGAAGCCAACCTATTAAGCGACGAAAACTACTTGCAACGCATTGCAGCGGCCCTGGCAAACGGTATTACCGATTTTGCAAAACAATCAAACGCACCCGCTAATAATGATATTGAAGCGTAGTGTGAACTAATGCCGTAATTGCCCAAAAAACTGTGCGCAATTTCATTGAAGCGGCTTATCTGAAACAGCATAATGTACACACATTAGGAAATGATGAGTTCGGGTAGTCAAGCCCCTGAACTATCGCAGCAGAAAAAACGACAAACCCGTGGCAGTGACCAGAGACGCTTCCATGGGTTTTTTGTTTTCCACCCCCGCAAAACCTTTCCGGCGCAAGTAAAACACTGTGTGTCGACCATGATATTGCATAAGCCTTCGTTAAATGCCAACCTCCGCGTATTGATCGGCTCCTGAAAGGCATGAGTTAGCATGGTTGAACACAAACTAATCGACATTCAAAACCGACTGGAACAGCCTATTGCCAGTGCGACGGGTTTGCCAAATGAGCGTTATATCAGCGAGGCCGCTTTTCAGGAAGATCGAGACAAAGTCATCGCCCCAACTTGGGCTTGCATTGCATTTGTCGAAGACCTACCGCAAAAAAACTATGCATTTCCACTGAATTTCATGGGTTTGCCGTTAGTCATAACCCGCGATAATAACGACATCATTCGCGTATTTCACAACGTCTGCAGCCATCGCGGCATGATGCTAAACGAAACCCCGTGCAAAACCAATGGCATGTTGAAATGCCCATACCACGCCTGGACCTATGCGCTCGATGGCACCTTAAGAGGCACACCCCACATCGGTGGCTACGGTGAACACAAACACCCCGATTTCGATCGTTCATTGCATGGATTAAAAACAGTACGCTCAGAGGTTTGGCTTGGCGCTGTGTTCGTTAACTTATCAGGCAACGCTATCGATTTTAGCGATTACATCGCGCCATTAACGCAACAATTCGACGAACTGTGCTCAGCATCAGAAAGAGAAAAATTTAGCAGCGCAGAGGAAGGCTGCCGCACACAATTGACGGTTAAATCAAACTGGAAACTGCCGGTTGAGAACTATCTTGAGTCGTATCACTTACCCACCGTGCACCCGGAGCTAAACAGAGTTTCTCCTTTAAATGTACACTACGACCTAGATCGCTTCGAGAACGGTGGCGGCCAAGCCAGTGCCAATTATTCTCGTACTGTCATCAATAATCAGAAGTTGCCTGCCATTGCTGACTGGAAGGCCGATTCAGAAAATGTGGCGGTGTACCCGGTGCTGTATCCCAATACACTGCTGGGCGTGCATGCTGATCATTTGTTTATTATGTTCCTGCAACCTACAGCGCACGATGAAACCGTCGAGCATGTACGCATCAGTTACCTTGGAGATGCAGCCAATGAGCAACAGTATCAGGCACACAGACAACAACTGTTAGATGCTTGGACAAACGTATTCGGTGAAGATATATTCGCTGTTGAAAGAATGCAGCAAGGACGTTTTTCTCCCGCCTATGCTGGCGGTGCTTTTTCACCGGCGATGGATATACCAACACTGCATTTTCATCGATGGGTTGCAAAACAACTCGTACAAAATACTAAACAATAAGGATGTCCATTGCGTTACCTAGAAGGCCAGCAAGCCGATCCACTCTACCCCCACAGCGAAAGCATGCACCATATGCTAACGCTATC
>CALDTX010000180.1 GCA_937923565.1 uncultured Granulosicoccaceae bacterium
CCTATTATCAGTATGCGTCAAAATAATGTGCTTTACTCGTTGCGTGGTCGGTACAACAAGTTACAAGGCGATGCGGAAACCGACTACTTCGACAGCGACAACTTCTACGCTAATGAACGTATCGGGCAAGTTGATGCCTCAGTGCGCTGGTATTTAAACAACGATAAACTGGCCATCAAAGTTGGCGCTGGGTGCGTGTTTGCAATCGGTGATGATAAACTGAATGACACCACCACTACTGACTCCAGTTCAAGCTCAGACGACAAAGACTACGAATGCTCGCCAACGTTCGGATTCAGCTTTTACTTATAAACTATTTTTAAACGTCGATTGCGACGTGGCAAGCGCTTAGGCAGTACCCGCCTTGAACAACGAAAAGAAGTTGCTCGTGGTTGCCTCGGCAAGTTCTTCCAATTCAATGCCACGCAACTGAGCAACATACTCGGCGGTATGTCGAACAAAGGCGGGTTCATTGGTTTTACCCCGAAATGGCACCGGAGCCAAATACGGTGCATCAGTTTCCACCAGAATTCTATCCAGCGGGGTTTTTCGGGCTACTTCCTGAACCGATTGCGCGCTTTTGAACGTCACAATGCCTGAGAACGAAATATAAAAACCGATATCCAGCGCTTGCTCAGCGACTGCCCAGTCTTCAGCGAAGCAATGCATGACGCCGCCAGCTTCTTGTGCGTTGTGATCCCTTAATGTTTGCATCGTGTCTTCTGCGGCGGCCCGGGTATGAATGACTAACGGTTTCTTGGTTTGTTTGGCCGCCTCAATATGCGCGTGAAAGCGTTTGTGTTGCCAGTCCAGATCGCCGCTGGAACGGAAGTAGTCCAGGCCCGTTTCACCAATGGCTAAAACGCGAGGGTGGTCAGCTGCTTCAGCAATCTCCTGTGCGCTGGGTTCATAACCCCCTTCTGTGGTTGGGTGTTTACCCACTGCTGCAAAAATTGCAGGGTATTCTTCTGCCAGCGCCAGAACGTCGGGTTTATTTTCCCAACTTGTTGAAATGCACATTAAATGAGAGATTTGATTGTCGGCTGCATTCTGTAGAATATCGGGAATACGGCCTTCAAAATCCGGGAAGTTCAAGTGGCAATGAGAGTCAATAAGTTGCATAGTTTGTTTTTCGTGTTCAACGCTATCAGTGCACAATAACCCAGTGCGCAAGCAATAAAGCGTTTTTGATCAATTGAGGTTTGGTTACATGAGTGGTGAAATGGTCGGGCAAAACACTAACCCCGCGCATATAGTACAGCAGATGGGCAAGCAAGCGCGCCAATGCGCAGCCGAACTTGCTTTGGCCAGCTCGGCCGATAAAAACAACGCATTGTTGGCTATTGCCGATGCAATTGACCATGCGGCGCCGAGCTTGTTAGAAGCTAACAAACGGGATCTGACAGCGGCAAAATCCGGCGCCATCAGCGACGCCTTACTGGATCGTCTGGAACTCAATGATCAACGCATTGCGTCGATGTCGAAAGGCCTTAGAGATATTGCCTCACAAGCCGACCCCATCGGCTCCTTGTCTGAAATGACCATTCAACCATCGGGGCTTGAAATCTCGCGTATGCGTGTGCCCTTAGGTGTTATCGGCGTTATTTATGAGTCCCGACCCAATGTAACTGCCGATGCCGCAGGCTTGTGCCTTAAATCGGGCAATGCGGTTATGTTGCGCGGTGGCTCTGAAGCATTTGAGTCGAACCAGGCGATTGCTCGTTGCATCAGCGACGGTTTAAAGGTGGCGGGTTTGCCTGAGCACGCGGTGCAGTTGGTTGCCACCACTAACAGAGAAGCGGTTGGCGCTATGTTGTCACTGGAGGAATCGATCGATGTGATCATTCCCCGTGGTGGCAGAGGTTTGATTGAACGCATTAGCAAAGATGCGAAGGTGCCTGTTATTAAGCACTTAGATGGTTTGTGCCATTTGTATATCGATGCTGATGCCGACGAAGGCATGGCTATTAGCATTGCTGTTAATTCAAAAACCTATCGTTATGGCATTTGCGGAGCCTTGGAAACTTTGCTCGTATCTAAAAGCGTGGCTGCAACACTACTGCCTAAAATAGCTGAAGCATTCACACCGTTTGGTGTGGAGCTGCGTGGATGTGATGAAACTCAGCAGATAGTGCCCGGTATGGTTGCAGCCACCGAAGAAGATTGGTCAACAGAATATTTAGCGCCGATATTGTCGGTTAAAGTTGTCGACGATATCGAACAGGCGATGGGCCACATAGCGCATTACGGTTCCGGCCATACCGATGCCATTGTTACCAACAATATTCAGCGTGCTCGGCAGTTCCAACGCCAAGTAGACTCCAGCTCGGTTATGGTCAACGCCGCAACCTGTTTTGCCGATGGTGCTCAATATGGACTGGGTGCCGAAATTGGTATTAGTACGAATAAAATGCATGTCAGGGGGCCTGTCGGTGTGGTTGGTTTAACCACTGAAAAATATATCGTTAATGGTCAGGGAACCATTCGTGAGTAGTGATCCAACACCTGACTTACGCATAGGCTTGTTTGGCGGCACCTTCGACCCAATCCATTTTGGGCACTTGCGTTCGGCCATAGAAATGCTGGAGCATTTTGATCTTGATAAGCTCCATCTTATTCCTAATCATCGGCCGGCTCATCGGGATAGTCCGCGAGCCAGCACGGCGCAGCGAATTCAAATGCTTGAGTTGGCCGTTGCGGTGAATTCGCGCTTAATAGTGGATTCGCGTGAAGCACGCCGCGACAAGGCCTCGTACACATTCGATACGCTTACCGAATATAAACAAGATTATCCCAATGCCTCACTGGTATTTTTCATGGGCATAGATGCATTTTCCGGTTTTGAGTCGTGGTATCGGTGGGAAGAGATACTACAATTGGCCAATATCGTGGTGGTTAACAGGCCGGGCTCAACGCTGAGTGATTGGGCTGAAACGTTATTGCAGAATCAGCAACAAAACGTGGCTTACAAGGTAAGCGAGGCTGCGTTTGGTGTTATCGAACGCTGTGATGTGACCCAGTTGGCTATTTCGGCGACTCAAATTAGAAATGCTTGTTCAGCAGGCCGATCCATCGATTATCTGGTGCCTGAAGTTGTGAAACAGTATATTAAGCAACAAAATTTGTACGCCACTTAGCGTTAGACATTCGTAAGCAGTGCCACGGGCACGTGCGAAAACTTGTAAACTGCCCGTAAATTATTTAAACAAATTCTTATGATAAGCGAAGAAATTACCGAACGCGCCGTTGAGGCGCTGGAAGCACTCAAAGGCATTGATATTGTGGTGCTCGATATCGCTGAAAAATCCAGTATCGCCGATGCCATGATTGTTGCCACCGGCAGCTCGCAACGCCATGTGAAATCTCTGTCTGAATCTGTACGCATGAGTGCGAAAAATGCCAATCGGCCGCCACTGGGTTTTGAAGGTGGCGACAGCAGCGACTGGATCCTGATCGACTTGGGCGATGTTATTGTGCATGTTATGACGCAAGAAAAAAGAGACTTTTACGCGCTGGAAAAACTGTGGTCTGTTGGTCCCGATTCAGACGATGAAAAGCCGCCCGCGTTAAGCTCGGTATAGCGTTGCAATGCAGTTAGGCTTAATTGCCGTCGGTCGTAAAATGCCCGCCTGGGTGCAAACCGGCACTCAGGAATACACCAAACGTTTTCCAAAACAATGGCAGTTCGGTATCCGCGAGCTTGCGCAGGCAAATTCGGGATCGGTGGCCAAAAATAAATCTTTAGAAGCTGAGGCGTTGTTGTCTGCTGTGCCCAACAAGTCTCATATAGTGGCCCTGGATAATCGAGGTAGCCAATGGAGCACAGAACAATTGGCGCAACAGCTTCAACAATGGCTCGAATTGGGCAAGCCGGTTAGTTTTCTGGTTGGCGGCCCGGATGGCTTGGATAACACTGTTTTATCGAATGCCAACCAACAGTGGTGTTTGTCACCGCTAACTTTTCCGCATCCGTTGGTGCGAATAGTTGTTTGCGAGCAGCTGTACAGAGCGCATTCCTTACTGATAAATCATCCGTATCATCGCGCCTGAGCTTGCTAACATTATGGTATGGAAAAATCACTGATACTGGCGTCTGCATCTCCTCGCAGGCTCGAACTTTTATCCCAATTGGGCATCCAAGTTACTGTTAATCCAGCAGATATTGATGAAACAGTACAAGCGGACGAAAGCGCTGTTTCGCTTGTTCAGCGGCTTGCTGTTGGTAAGGCGTGCGCTTTGGGTGATCACAGTTTGCCCGTTTTGGGGGCAGACACCGTCGTATCGGTCGACAATTGCCTATTGGGAAAACCTTGTAACAAGTCGGATGCTATCAACATGCTGTTGCAGCTGTCCGATAAAATTCATCAAGTGGTTTCTGGTGTTTGCGTGCGTTATCAAGGGCAAACGCATGCATTTACCGTATCCACCGATGTCACGTTTGGCGTCATTGATTTAACACTGGCCAATTGGTATTGGGAAACAGGTGAGCCCGAAGGGAAAGCAGGGGCGTATGGCATTCAGGGAAAGGGTGCGCGATTTGTTGCAGAGCTAAAAGGCAGCTACAGTAATGTAGTGGGTCTTCCACTTTACGAAACTGCTCAGCTACTCACTCGTTTAGGACTATTCCCGGAAAATTCCGGTCGGTAAATCAGGCATTGTTTGGCTGCCATTGGGAAATTTGGCTTTGTTATGAGTGAAGAGTTATTAATCAACGTGACACCGCAGGAAACGCGCGTGGCAACGGTTGAAAACGGCATGCTTACTGAAGTGTGGATTGAGCGAGCTCAGAAAATCGGTTTGGTGGGCACCATTTTTCAGGGCATTGTTAAGCGTGTTTTACCCGGAATGGAAGCTGCTTTCGTTGATATTGGTTTTGAAAAGGCCGCATTTCTGCACGTATCCGACCTCAACGGTGCCACAGTAGTTGATGAGCACGGTGAGAAATCCGTGGCATCCATTGGTAGGCTTTTACGCGAAGGCGAAAAAATAGCGGTTCAGGTGGTTAAAGAGCCGTTGGGTAGCAAAGGTGCCAGAGTGTCGGCCAATTTAACGATGCCATCGCGTTATTTAGTCATGATGCCGTATGAAAGTAGTGTTGGCGTATCCGTTAAAATTGAGAATGAAGAAGAGCGGGAACGTTTGCGCTCTGTTGTTGATCAAGTACGCGGCGATGCAGAGCACGGCTTTATCGTCAGAACCGCCGCTGAAGCTGTTGATGAACAGGCGCTCAACGACGACATGAATTACCTGCGTAAAGCATGGGGTGGTTTACAAAAGCGGCGCGAAACGGCCAAGCCTGGCGATGTAATCTTTCGGGATCTACCCTTGGTTTTACGAACGTTGCGTGATCTAAAAGCCGCCTCTATTGAACGAG
>CALDTX010000181.1 GCA_937923565.1 uncultured Granulosicoccaceae bacterium
AAGGTTGCTGTGGCACCGGATGGCGTTTGGCATCTGAGTATGGACGACTACATGTTTTTACAGGCCGATGGCAGTTTGCACAACATGACTAATGTCAAGAAATGGGGTGTACGTATTGGAACCGTTACTACTCAGTATGAACGGCACGATGGCACACGCATGTGCAGCGATACGCCGTTAATGAACAGGCTCAGCTCATCTTAGTTAGGGCTTTGTCTAAAAAGCAGTATGGCGTAAGCCGCTAGAAGGTAGTGTGTTTACAGCAGGCTCAGTTGGTGCTTAAGCAAGTTAGTGATCTTTATAGCAGCCTTTTGGTGAGGGCAAAGTAGACGCTGTAAGGCAATAGCTTTAATAATTTGAACCAAAGCGTAAACCGTTTTGGGAAATGAATGCAAAAATGTTTACGGGCAATACCCTTGATTATTCTTGCCGCTGCTTCATCAGGATTCATAATGAAAGGCATGTTAAAAGAGTTTTTATCGGTTAACGGTGACTTTACAAAACCGGGTTCTATTAAAGACACCGTTATACCAAAAGAATGACACTCCAGTTTTATTGATTCAGCCAAATGAATTAGAGCAGCTTTGGATGAACCATAAGCCGCCGCTCTGGGTAAGCCTCTCTCTCCGGCAATAGACGAGACTATCGCTATATGGCCGGAATTTTGTTGCTTGAACTGGGCTAACGCTGGTATCAAACAGCGAACAACGCCGCGTAAATTCACGTCGTAGGTTTTTTCAAAGTGTTCTACTGTTAGGTTGTCTAGCTCGATGGGTTCATAGTAACCGGCATTTAAGATAATGAGGTCGAGCGATTCGCTGCTATTTTTTATTGTTGCAACAGCTGAATTAACGGACTCTGTGTCGGTAACATCCACTGGCAATGCTAGGATTTCGCCATTTAAGGTGGCGGATTCAAATTCCAGAGCGTTAAGTTTCGCCTCGTTTCTGGCGCTCGCGTAAACAGTATGACCCAGCTGCGCGTATTGCATGGCCAGCTCAGCACCGATACCTGAACTTGCACCTGTAATCCAGATTTTCATTTGATGTGACCACAAAGCTTAGTGAGATTCGGTTTGTACGAAAACGGGCTAACTGTGGACTTGCTAAGGCTCAGTTAATCGAGATCTTACGCTATTTTCCAGCAACTTTACCTGCTTGGGTGAAATGGGCAGTGCGCTCTTGCAAAGCTCAACCATTGCGTTTATCGCCGACTCAAGATCCTTGTCCGGGTTTTGAGCACAAAATTCAACAATGGCAGCAATAGTGTCCGCGAAGGTGCGTTCCTTATTGATAAAACGTTGGAGCAATGCAGCATTATCAACGTAGGTACTTTTTGCTAGCGCTGCTCCAGAGGTTGCCAGCAGTCCTTCCAGCGGGTTGGCCGCTGTACCTGTGCGATAGGCCAAGTTCGCGTTGAATATGCTCAGCGCCTCGTCCAGAACGGCTTGTACGCTATCTTTATGGGTCTCAAGCATTGCGCTGGCTCTTAGGCCACTGCGAGGATTTAGCCTGAGCCCTAAATGAAACGCATTTAAACCTTGGCGTTTCCAGAAAGCGACCGTTGCGTTGTCTGCACCAAAGCTTGCGCCTAACGCATCAATGTCGGGGTGCAATTTTTTGCGAATATCGTTTAAAAGCGCCGAGCCAAAACCTTGTCTGTGGAGCTCTGGGTGTATGGCGATTCTTACGATGCGTGCGTATCGGTAAGATAACGCATCGCCATTATTGGCCGTTTGCGCCAACAATTGCGGAAGTAGTTGGTCGTGCAGGCGTCTACGTTTGGACAGAATATCTGACGTTAGTGCAGCCTCGATATTACCTTCTAATGCCACTAACGCTGCGCCGGTTATGCGCTTATCAGTTCGCTGCACGAACACCAGTAGTTGTTCTTCATCCAATAAATTGCGTAAATCTGCGGGTGTTGTTTGGTAGTGCGCCTGAACTAACAAACCATAGACTTCTGAAAGCAGGTTTTCATCGTTAGCCAGCTGCTGTTTATCGACCAATAATGCATGACTATGCGTGCAACGATATGACGTGTTAGGTAACGAGGGAAGTTGAGCATTCAGTAGCAGTAATTCATTAGTGAAGCGCTCTAATGGGTCGTTGTCAGACCACCTGATTGATAGTTGTGGTTGTATCAGTCTCCAGCTAGAGCAGTACTGATTCAATAGTTTTGCAAATCGAATAGCGAAACCGCGACCAGCTCCTTCATAGCCTTGCACCGTGGTGGCGAAAATAATTTGCTTAGACTGCTTCATCAACGCCAAAAGAACGGGTAAGGGTAGCGATCCGGCTTCTTCAACAATGAGCAGATCGTGTTGTTGCGCTAATGCTGTATCAACCGACATAAATTCAGGTGCAGCAATGGATGCTGCATGAGTTGATTTTTCGCTTGACGCAAACTGGCATAGAACTGTGGTGGCTTCTTTCCTGTTGGCTGTGAGCGTTATTTTTCTTGTGCATTGCGCCAAAGCTCTTCCCAGCAATGCCGACTTACCCCTACCTCTATCTGCCTGTATAACGATTGTTTGGCTTTTTTCGTCGTTTATTAACTGCAATACCTGTTGCAAATGATGGTCTTGCTCGCTGCGCCATGGTTCAGTTATTTGTGCGCTGGACGTATCGGCAGTGTTTACGTGGGGATGTTGAATCGACTGGTAATGCATTGGATCTAATGCATATGTATTAGTGCTGACTACCAAACAATCTTGTTTAATTTTATGATTGATTCGTTCTAAAAAAAGCGACGGTCGACTGACTCGTCTGTTAATTGAAGTCTGTAATTTTTGTATCAAAAGTTGTGGTGATGTACCTGGATTATTGTGCTCGTTTATAAGCACGACCAAAGCGCCTCCAGCTACGATGGTTCCTGCTGCAGCGGCAAATAAAGACGCGTTAAACCCGTTGCTTACATCGTAGATGATCAGCTTATTTTCACTGCCCAACAGAGCATTGATTTGATCAGCAATATCGGTCTTTTGACTCTCAGTAGGTAGGCGTTTAACGTGTAATGTTTCAGGTTCGGATAAATTTTTTTCTTGCTTTTTGTTCAATGAAGTGTTGTATTGTGACTTAACAGCACCAGTGATATGTTTCAAAGTAATGGGATCATTAATCGGTAGGAAAACGAGTAATCGATACCCAGTCAAATGTGCTTGTTTCAACAGTTTTGTTAAATCGATATGCATAGGAAGTGTTTAACTGGGCAATTGCTGACTATCGGTTGACAGTGAAGTGTAATAGATTCACACGCTTTACGATTTTAGATCGTTATAATTTCAATCATTGGAGGCAAAGTTATTAGCCTCCCAAAGAACCTCCTCCAAGTGGTATTGAAGCAGGATGCTACCTTCGGCCAGGGACGGCTGATTTTTTTGCTCTTAATCTCTCTAGGGCTACACATCACATTAGGGCTGCAGGCCCAGTTTTCGTCTACTCTAAACCACAGGTAGCAGTTGCGTTTAGTTCCGCTTTTGGGTTGCTTGCTTGATTCAGAGGCTTTGTGATTCTGGTGCGGCACACTAACGTGTAAGCTAAGCAACACAGTTGGTCAAATTGTTGACGACATGCGCATTGCCTGTCTCTGCAAACTGATGTTGTGTAGTTCCAGAAAAACGCTTATGAATTTTTTTGCCCGTTGCAGAATGTGCTTTGATCACAAATGACCGGTCAGGAGTGGCTCCGCAGCCTAAACTTTGTCGAAATTTGTGGAGCGAATTAATTTTCACGATTGCAATACAGTATAGAATTGACTAAAATTACAGAGTTATCAGCAGGTTAGTTCACATTTTACGCATTTGTTAAGAACAAAATAGCCTAAGCGCAACTGGGTTCGTTGAATTATCTTGCGCGTCGAGTAACATTCGCATTGCCTGAAGGCGTTTTCAGTCTGAATTGTTGGAAATGGCTTTGTATAAAAAAATGCAAAGAAGCCTATTCAGTGTGGGAATTTAAGTAAAAATAGACTAAATTTAGAGCAGGGTTTGATGACGCGGCGGGTTGAATGCAAGCTCGTTACGAATCTGCATTTGCACCGTTCGGTACATAAAATAATATATGAGGATATATGCATGATTAAGAAGTACATAGGAATCACACTCGTAACTGCAAGCATGCTGGTTATGGGTTGTTCCAGTAATGATGATGGTCCAAGCGAAGGCACCACAACTGATGGCACCACAACTGATGGTACAACCACAGATGGCACAACCACAGACGGCACCACAACTGATGGCACAACCACAGACGGCACCACAACTGATGGTACAACCACAGACGGCACCACAACTGACGGTACAACCACAGACGGCACTACAACTGATGGTACAACCACAGACGGCACTACAACTGACGGTACAACCACAGACGGCACTACTACTGACGGTACAACCACAGATGGCACTACTACCAGTGGTGGTACAGATTTCGGTAACAGCGTAATGGGTATCGTTGCGGCTCAACCTGACCTTACTAAACTAGAAGCTGCGGTATTGGCTGCTGAAGGTGGTTTAGATCAAACGTTGAACGATCCTAACAACACATGGACACTGTTCGCTCCTAACGATACGGCTCTTGGTGATGCGGTTCCTGGTCGTGACGCGTTATTAGTACACATCCACGCGGGTAACCAGAATGCAGCTAGCTTAACTGGTTTAGTTGGTAGCACTCTATCAATGACAGGCGGCGCTCCACAGCCAATCACAATGGCTGCTGACGGTGTAACACTTCAAATTGGTGGTGTTAACATTGTTCAGTCAGACATCGTTGGCGACAACGGTATCGTGCACAAGCTAGACGGTGTATTACAGTAAGTCGCTTTTAAGCTGGCGCCTTTGGGTGCCGGCTTTAAGTTAAATAAGAAAGGCCACTTGGTAGCTAGTGGCCTTTTTTTTGGAGAGCTTTTTAGTGTTATTGAAAAGCGGTTTCGAAAAAACTGCGTAATTTTCTGGAGTGCACTCGTTCCGGAGGCATTTCTGCCAGCTTCTTTAAAGCTAACATGCCAATTTCGAGATGTTGCGATACCTGATCGCGATAGAACTTGGATGCCATGCCCGGCAATTTGAGTTCACCTTGCAACGGTTTGTCTGATACGCATAACAGCGTGCCATAAGGTACGCGTAATCTAAACCCATTGGCGGCGATCGTTGCAGATTCCATGTCTAACGCGATGGCTCGAGATTGCGATAGGCGGCGTACAGGCTCCCGTTGATCCTGAAGTTCCCAATTCCGGTTATCAACCGATGCTACGGTACCGGTTCTCATGATGCGTTTAAGATCGAACCCGGCTAGCCCCGTCACCTCAGCTACCGCCGCTTCTAAGGCTTGCTGTATCTCGGCCAGAGCCGGAATAGGTACCCACACAGGGATGTCGTTGTCGAGTACTTTATCTTCCCGCACATAAGCGTGAGCCAGTACATAATCTCCTAAGGCTTGCGCGCTGCGTAATCCGGCGCAATGTCCGAGCATCAGCCAGGCATGTGGCCGCAGCACAGCAACGTGATCTGTGATGGTTTTCGCGTTGGATGGCCCAACGCCAATATTAATAAGCGTGATGCCTCGACCCTTTTTGCCCACGAGATGATAAGCGGGCATTTGCGGTAGTTGGGCGGGCGCTTTGCCGCCGGAGCTGTCGCTGGAACCTGACTTCGTAATAACGTTGCCCGGTTCAACAAAGGCGGAATACTCGGAGTTGCCCGAAGCCATCATCGATTTTGCTAAGCGACAAAATTCGTCAATGTAAAACTGATAGTTGGTGAACAGCACATAGTTCTGAAAGTGCGAAGGATCAGTAGCAGAGTAGTGCACTAAACGGTGTAGTGAGTAGTCCACTCTCTGCGCTGTAAAGGGCGCTAACGGGGCAGCCGTGCCCGGCATAGGCTCATGGGTGCCGTTAACAATGTAGTCGTTAACCAGTGCGATGTCTGGTACATCAAAGCAATCGCGCAGTTGTGTGCCTAAATCTATCTGACTGTCGGCCGCAACTGGTGTTCCGGATTCCAGTGCAAAATGCAGTGGAATGGGAATATCGGATTCTGCGATTTCTACCGGAAGATTGTGGTTATTGATTAACAATTCCAGCTGGTGTTTTAGGTAGCCCTTAAACAATCGTGGCTGTGTGATGGTTGTCGAGTATTGGCCGGGTTGGTCTACATGACCGTAAGATAAACGAGAGTCTACCCGTGCATAGGTTTGATTTTGGAAGCGAATTTCAGGGTAGTAGGTTCTGTATTTGCCAGTGGCAAGTTCACCTGATACATATTGGCTGAATGCGCTGCGAAGAAATTGCGTATTGCGATCGTAGATTTCGATCAAACGGACAACAGCTGCGACCGGGTCTGTGAATAGTTGGGGTTCGAAAGGAGTGGGTTTATTGAATAGTTCGCTCATTGTTTACCTGCTGCTTTCGCATCTAGTTTAGCACGTTATTTTGTGGAAGGCGAAACAGGACGGTAGAGCAGGTATAGCAGGGTAATTAGCGCCGCCACTGAGTAGCTGACATCAAGTGCCTTCAGCGGTTCTGTTTGATGCCAAAACAGTGCCATGCTAATAAGCAGGTAACCACAGCCAAGCCAAAACTGCGATAAATAACTTTTTACTATCAGGTGTGTGGTGCCGTCTAATTGCTGGGCATTGTCAAAAAAGCGTTTGTTAAACAATAGCCGAAAAAACGATGTACAAAAGGTTATGAGTATTAGCAGCGTGAGTTGCCATGGCGTTGACATAGCATCGCCAAGCCAAACCCGTAATACCCAAGAGAGGCTATAAAGTAGCACCGCAGCATAGTAGATGGCTGTGCCCAGTAGTTTGTCGATGGTGTTTTTCAGTAGAAAAAACAGCACGGCGAAAATGATGGCCAAAACCACAACCGTAAGACCGAACTGGGAGTAATCCTGCTTTATGAGCAGAAATAATGACAAGGTCCAGAAGTGACTTTCCAGAAAAAGAAAAAGCCCGTCGATGCCGAAGACCCAGGCTGAATTGTGTTTATCTTTATAGCGCAGTGAGTCTTTGAATGACGTTGTTTTGAATGCTGAGATTTTTTCGTTAGCAGGAATTTTTTTGTAAAACCAGATACTGCTGCCTAAACCGACAATCGCGGAAAGCAGCAATAAATAACTCATGCCACCAAGGTCGAGTAGCACGCCGCCAAACAAAATGCCGATCTTCAAAAACGCGGCGACGAAAATTTGAAAGCTACCGTATTTTTTTCCACTGTCGTTGTTGCCAAGTAGAGCTAAAAACAGTGTGCGTTGGGTTGTCCAAAAAAAAGCGTTGTAGAAGCCGTTGGCAATACCCAGTAAAAGTATTACTGTTAAGCCCAAGCTTGCTCCCGCGCTGAGCAACACCACTAATAATTCAAGTACAAAGCTAAGCGCTAACAGTTTTGCCAAAGACCAGCGTAACGCAAGTCGTTGCCACAGTCTTAGCGCGATACAAAAGCTGAAGCCTGAAATTGCAATAAGGGATGTTATATGAACAAGAGAAAAACCCTCGCCCCATAAAAACACGGGAATGTAAAAAGGTAATAAGCCAATCAGAAAAGACTGACTGGCTAAGAACTGATAGAAGCTAAGCGATAACGGTTGGCGGGAATTCAATGCCTGAAACGCCAATAACTGATTAGAACGTGTTGGTGTCTGTGACTACCATACTCTCCATGCGTGCATAGAAGGCAGGCATGTCGTCTACGGTGCCATACCTTGGTTTTTCATGCATGCGTGTGTAGGGGCGCGAATTCACCTCTAAGAAAATACATTTTTGTTCGTTGTACGGTGTTTCTATGCCGTGTTCCAAAATAACATCAATGCCAAAGAGTTCGGCATCGAACTGTTTAACCACATCCATAAACAGTTTTTTATTGATGTCAGGAATGGTGGTTTGGTCGATGGTTTCTACCACACCACCCGGTGCAAGTGCTACGCGGTTAAAAACGAAAACCCGTTCGTTGGCAGCAGGGATGCTATCCAGATTCAACCCTTGTTTTGCAAGATAAGCAGATACTTGCGCAGATTTTGCAATCGGGTAAATTGTTGGGTGTAGTTGCATCTGCTCGCGAACTTGGTTTTCTTCGTCGATGAGTTCACTGATGCTGCTTTGGCCATTGCCATCGACAAACGGCGGGTAGCGTTGAATCACAGAAACCAATTCGTTTTTGGTTGCCAATACCCGGTAGTTAGAGCCGAGCAAATACTGCTCTACTACACTGCTGGGCCACCAGACTTTTACCCATAAAGCAGCTTTCCAAAGTTCTCGGTAGTTATTAATCGGGAAATGAGATCCGCGCGAGAACCCGCTGACATTGGGTTTAATACACAAAGGAAACCCGTGTTGTTTTGCAAAGCGGTAAGCTGAGAACGGGTTAATAAAAATTTCACCCTTCGCATGAGGCACATTATGCTTTGCGAACATTTCACGCGCTTGCGCTTTGGATCGACTGCTGCGTCTGACCTGCAATGAGTTGTAGTTGCTACAACCGGCCATGTAACGTTTGCTGATCCAGTTATAGATCAGCGTCTTAATTTTTTTCACAAAATGGATCTGCGTGTGTCGAACAATTTAGCGAATTGCGGTAGCGGGTTTTTCTTGCCGTACAACATCATGCGCGTAAAAATTGCTCGGGGGTTATCTACGGGCACTTGTTCTTTAGTGGCTTTGGCAAGGCTTGTCATAGCGCGGTAGATGAATTTTAGCCGGGTTTCCCAGCTGTAGCTGTTATCCAGTAGGTTGATTGGCATCGGCAAAAACAAATTAATTTCGATAACGTGGAAATTGCCCGCGAGCAATTCCTGACGTGAGTTTGCGCGCACACTTAACCGAGAAATTTTGAATTTTCCGATCTCTTCAACAAACGACGACAACAAATGGAGCTCAGCAGCTGAAAACTGTTCGCTGATATCGACGTATCGGGTATTCGTGTTGTACTTGCTGTTGATAGGGAACGATTCAGTCGTGTTGACCGCCTCAGTGACTGTCATAACGTCGTGGATACCGTCGTCACTTTTACTGTCGATACTGAATATTTCATACTCTCGCAAACCACAGGCGGCTTCTTGCAAAATGTAAGCTTGTTCCTGCTGTGCCGTGATTTTTCGTAGCCGGGTTAAGTCGGTGAGGTTGTCGGCGCGGTGAATACCTTGCGCATTTTGACCCCATTCGGGTTTCAGGAATACCGGGTATCGTTCGGGTTGGTGTTCGCCATCGTCGGGGAACTGCTGTAAGCGCCATCGTTCCGGAATGAGCTTATCTATGGATAACTTTGAGAAAATGCCTTGGTCGTTGGAAAAATACCGCGCGTTAAGCTGGAAATACTTCCAGGGAGCCGTGCCTACACGTAAACAACACACGATGTAGGTAACTATTAATAATAGGGTGATATGCATGGTGTATCGGCTTCAATTCCCACAGGCACAATTTAAAGATCGCTGTTTGCACCCTATTTTACAATGTTCAAAACGTTTCACGCTAGTGTGAAACAGGATGCCAAAACCCAATCTGCGTTACAGGCACCTCATTATAGAAGCATACCGGCCTAGTTAGTTCCATTAAGGCTCGCGAATAGTGAGTCGTTCGTTTTTTTGAATGAGCTCAAAATGTCGTAAGAACGTCATGCCAAGCAAAGCTGCCTCTCCATCCATAGACGAATTTATGCTGGCTCGCACGTTTTTGCGTGAAATATGGCCAATAGCTAACTCATCGAGCAGGGTTTCTCGGACGGTAATCGTGCCATTCGCTGTACTAACGGGAAATTCCCGACCGGCACGTAACCCAACTCGATTGGCCACACTGGATGGCACAGACACGCCGCTTGCGCCCGTATCCACCAAAAATGTGACCTGATGACCATTAATTTGGCCTGAAACGACGTAATGTCCCCAGCGATCAGCCTCTAGTTGGACAGATTTTGTACCGCCTGG